>NZ_JANQOY010000200.1 GCF_028285565.1 Acaryochloris sp. IP29b_bin.148 | reverse complement strand
TTCTGCAGCAATTTGAGCCTTAATCTCCCAGTTGGTCTGCACTTGATGGGTGGCTAAATCCACCGCAATCATATGGCCCGGTCCTAAGCGTCCTTTGGTCACAATCTCGGCTTCGGGAATGGGAATGGCTCCCGCTTCTGAAGAGACGTACACGGTGCCGTCCTGGGTGGTGCAATAGCGGGCGGGCCGCAATCCATTCCGATCTAAGGCGGCTCCGACAACCTTGCCATCGCTAAAAGCCAACAAAGCAGGACCATCCCAGGCTTCCTGGAGGCCGCTGTAGTACTCATAGAAATCGACAATTTCCGGGTGATCTGCCAGGGCAGGCTGATTGCGATAGGCTTCCGGCACCAGCATCATCAGTGCTTCTTGCGGGCTGCGCCCAGACTGTACCAGTAGCTCTAGAGTTTTATCCAAATTAGCTGAATCGCTCGCATTCGGATTGACCAGGGGACGCAACTCCTCAAAACGGTCTTGCCAATGGGGGTGACTCAGGACCGATTGCCGCGCCGTCATCCATTTGATATTGCCAAGCAACGTATTAATTTCGCCGTTATGGCCCAAGAAGCGCATGGGTTGGGCCAGGGGCCACTTGGGTAAGGTGTTAGTACTAAAGCGGCGATGGTAAATGGCGAAGGAACTCAGATAGTCGGGATTTTGCAAATCCTCATAGAAGGCTCCTAAGATTTCTGAACGCACCATGCCTTTATAAACAATGGTGCGATGGGACAGAGAACAGAAGTAAAACTCTGGTGCCCAGTCGGCCCCTGTCTCCGACACGGCTTTTTCGATCTGCTTACGGACTAAATAAAGCTGACGTTCGAGCTCATCGTCTCTTCGGTTAAGCGAGACTAGAAAGACTTGCTCAATATCGGGTTGATTGGCGCGGGCTTGTTCTCCCAACAGGTCAGGCTTGATGGGGACAGGTCGCCACCCTAAGACTTGGAATTGGGCTGCGATCGCAACTTCTTCCACAATTTGCTTAAAGTGGGCCAATGCCCCTGCATCGGTGGGCAAGAACACCATTCCCACCCCCACTTGTTCTACATCCGGTAGGGGTTGGCCTTGGGTAGACCACCATTGTTGAAAGAGCTGCCAGGGAATGGCCGTTAGAATTCCGGCCCCATCCCCCGAATCTCGGTCGGCACTACATCCACCCCGATGCTCCAGGCAGGTCAACCCGGTTAAGGCTTGCTGAATCAGATCATGATTGGCTTGGGGACTGGCAATAAATCCCACCCCACAGGCATCCCGCTCCTCTACGAGCCAAGGCTGCCCAGGGAAGATGAAATCTGAAGAGGAATTAAGCGCATTCATGGTGTGAGTCATGATCGGATTCAGAATATAGGAGTGACAAAATAGCTGCGCTATCTCAAGATGCAGCCCAAAAAGTTCAGCGGATCGCCTTTAATCCCAGTAGTGCACAAAGCAATCGGGAGAAAATGTAGCTTATGTAACCAAAGGGTAATCCGCCTGATGCAGATGTATCGGATAATGCCGGAATCCTTGGAGTACTTAAGGCTCCCTCACTACAGTCAATAAAGACAGGCGTCTGTGAAGAAGAAGAGGGACGATTGGATGTTGGTGATCTGCGTATTAAATCTTAACGCAAAACATCCCTCATCTACCGTTGCCTTTGCCATCCTCATCTGAGGGGCTGTTATGCATTTCAAATACACCTGCAACGCTTTTGTATATAGCTCACTCTTAGTACAGGACAAAACTCTTGTAAGCTAGCCATAGATAAATTTTTAAGGAGAGCATGACGATCCGATGCTTTTCTCTTTAACAGTCTCAATTATGCTGCATTAGCCCCCTAAATCCCCCAAAATGGGGGACTTTGACTGTAGCTCAATACTTTGCTCACTCGCCTGTTGGATTTGCTGAAATACAGCGACAACAAACGAACCGATGGCTTGTTGACAGCGGAATATCAGGCCGTTGAGTTGACGTTTTTGCAGTGCTTTCCACAGCTTTTGTTCTGCGGTCATCAGATTTAGTCTCAGTCGTCGCGCGGCGGTAACGACTGCTGGGGTCGTGTCGCGAATACGGTGGTGTTGCGTTCTCTTCTCTCGCATCTTGCTGTCCCTACCCCTGTCTCACCGCTAGGGAAATTATAAGCCTCAAAGTCCCCCAAAATGGGGGATTTAGGGGGCTGATGCAGAGTTTACTGAGCTTTCAAAAAGCCTCTCAAACCCAGAATAACAGAAGGTGACGGCTTCAAGTTTTGTACTGTACTGAGATAACTCACTACGTACCCCCCCTAACTGTTGAGCACTTCTGCCTGGTCAAAAACTGCATCGGGCAGCAAAATTACAATTTTCATAAGAATAAGAACCTTAGCTTTACGCTCTACTCTTGTGTCCAGAGTGTTATAAATATAACTCGTTAAATTTTTCTAATGATATTGGCTTGCTATATGCGTAGCCTTGAAATTGATTACATCCCAGTTGCTCAACAGTTAATCTTTCCTGGTCTGTTTCAACCCCTTCGGCAATTGTATTCATGCCTAATAGAGTAGCCATGTTAATAATGGTTTTCACGAGCTTCTCTTTAGTTTGATTGGTATCAATATTTTTAATAAACGACCGATCAATTTTTAAAGTGTCAATTGGTAAAGATGAGAGTTTGGATAAAGACGAATAGCCAGTGCCAAAATCATCAACAACAATACTAAAGCCTTTATTTTTCAAAGCAATGATCGTATTTGTACTGGTATCAGTGTAATCAAACAGTACGCTCTCTGTGATCTCAATTGACAAGTTTTTCGAACTCAGTCCCTTCGATGAAACCTTTTGACAAATTGTCGAGGCTAAAGATTTATCATGAAATTGGATGCTACTGACATTGATTGCTAACTTAAAGTTAGGATTTTCTTTTAGGTGATGATGCCAGCGAACGAGAGTACTGAGAGCCTCATCAATCACCCAATTCCCAATAGGGCATATAAGACCTGAGTCTTCGGCAATCGGAATAAATTCTGAAGGGGAAACAGCACCCATTTCAGGACTATGCCAACGCAAAAGGGCTTCTGCACCAACAAGCTTTTCACTACTATCAAATTGTGGCTGATACACAAGCTCAAACTCATTTCTCTGAATTGCTGTATGCAGATAATTTAATAATTTATGTTTTTTTTCAGTTGCTAAGCGCAGATTCTCGTTAAAAAACTGATAATTATTTCGACCTTGAGCTTTCGCGGAGTACATGGCTATATCAGCTTCGATAAAGCCATTGCTTATATGTTTATTTTCCCCATCAATAAATGCAATTCCTATACTTGCCCCAATAGAGGAGATAATGTGATGATCAATGTTGAACGATTTTGATATTGAAGTTAACACCTCAGCAGCTATCTGTTTAAGTTGAGCCTCTTTATCCTCGGGAGACTCAAATATTTTAAATAGGCTAAATTCATCTCCTCCCAATCGAGCCAAAAGCGCATGATTTTTGTTGGCGATGCTCTGCAGCCTTTGCGCTACCTTCTGTAAGATAAGATCGCCTATCGAGTGCCCGAGTGTATCATTCACGTGTTTGAAATGATCAAGGTCAATAAAAAGCAAACCTGAATAATCAAACGAAGAAGATGTGATTTCATGTTGCAACTTTCGGCGGTTCGCAAGACCGGTGAGAGGGTCTATAAATGCTTGTTTTTCAATACGCTGACGATAGTTAACCTGATCAGTGATCACTTGATAGGTGCCCAGTACGCCAATAATCTTGCCATTGGCGTTTTTCATGGGAACTTTGTTGGTGCGCAGCCACTTAAGTTCCTTTCCATCTATGGGCAAGGATTCTTCAATATCAAGTTTGCTCTTGCCTGTCTGTATGACTTCACGATCATCATTACGCTTTGGATCGGCATCTTCCGGGTTTTCATAAATATGGTAGTCCGATTGGCCGATTAAATCGTCTATATGCTTAAATCCAATATCATCGAGTAATTTCCGATTTGCACCCAAGTAGTTTAAGTCTAGATCTTTCCAAAATACTCTTAATGGAATGGACTCTAGAACAATACGCAGAAGTTCTTCAGCGCTTATACCTTCGGGTTTATCAGACATATCTCACTTTTCTGAATGTTAAAGTGGTTTCGAATATTTTTACTTTACTCACCGAATAATATACCTCTTGCAATATTCATCTCACGATGTGCTAATGCTGGCTTCCATGCCTTAAGCTGCCACAAATAGCTCATAGTTTTAGATGGCTGTAATTAAGCTACACCGCAGAGAGTAGCGACAACGGCGGTTACGATAGCACTCAGACATCATCCTGAAAATCTTCAAACTATGACTAAGATTAATGTGCCCAATGCTCAGCTGCTTTTGACTGATACCTAGTGTTTATATCCTTAGCTGGCGAAGGTATTGTTAGTCCCTTCGTATTTTCGCCTCAATAACGACTAACTTTACACGCCCAATCATCCTGAAAAATTAGCGGCAATCCATCCTGAAAGACTAGCAGTTCACCGGGTTGAATGGTGGTCCAGGTTTCATTATCCGTTAGACAAGTGGTGGCGATAATGGCGACGCGATCGCAAGGGGTCGTTAACTCTTGAAAATCAACTGTCAGATCTTCATCAATCAGGTGCGCTGCCGCAAAAGGGGACTGGCGGACGATATAGCAAAGCTTGGTGGAACAGTGCACAAATAAATGCTTCCCATCTGAGAGCAAATAGTTGAAAATCCCATGACTGGCGATCGCCTGGGTCATCTCTTGCAACACAGGAAACAGCTCCTCCATGGGCGGCTGTTCCTGGGGGAATTTATCTCTGAGCTGATTCATAATTAAGCAGAATGCTCGCTCACTATCCGTTTGGCCTACAGAGCGATAGATGCCTAAACTCCCTGACTTGAGCGTGGGCAAGTCTCCGTTATGGGCAAACACCCAATGTCGCCCCCACAGCTCCCGCGTAAAGGGATGGCAATTTTCTAAGCCCACTGGACCAATGGTGGCCTTGCGAATATGAGCGACAACATTTGTCGATTTAATCGGGTATTCCCGAATCAGTTTGGCGATCGCAGAGGTTGCAGAAGGCTTGTCATCTAGAAAGACTCGACAAGCTGCCCCTTCAAAGAAGGCAATGCCCCACCCGTCTTTATGATCGTCCGTTTTGCCCCCTCGGGCGCAGAACCCTTCAAAGGAGAAACAAATATCCGTTGGCCCATTACAGTTCATACCTAATAACTGACACATGAGCGATCGCAAGCAGTTCTACGCCGTCGATTGTAGGTGGAAAGGGAAAGAGGCTGCAACCAAATACCATGCCAATTCCCACAATCTTGCGCGCAAGAAATTGAGCGTTTGCACCTATCTGATGGAGGCGTCCTGTACTGTGTTGAGTATTCGGCAGGTAGAGAGCATCATGCTTTACGACACAATTGGGAAAACCTACTCCCAAACCAGACAGAGTGATCCACGCATCACAGCCAAACTGTTAGAAATTTTGGAGCCGTTTCAGGCTTCCACGATTGTAGATATCGGTGCGGGTACAGGGTCTTATGCACTGTATCTGGCCGAGCATAGATATCAAGTTCTGGCCGTTGAGCCATCAACGGTAATGCGCCGTCAGGCAATCGCCCATCCGGCAGTCCGTTGGATAGATGCAAAGGCTGAACATCTATCATTGCCCTCTCATTCAGCAGATGTAGCCATCATCATCCTGGCATTGCACCATTTCCCAGATTATTCGCAAGCGCTGCAAGAGATTCACAGAGTAACTGGGGGAGGGCAGGTGGTTATCTTTACCTATGATCCAGACCTCATTTCTAGTTTTTGGCTAACCGAGTATTTCCCTTCGTTCATTGCCGATGTTCAGTCTACTTTTGTACCTATAGCAACGTTAACAGCTGAGATTGAAACCCTTATGGATACGGCTGTGAATATCGTTCCTTTCCCTTTACCTAATGATTTATCAGACTCATTCGCTGCGGTTGGATGGGGATGTCCCGAACTATATCTGGAGCACAATATTCGCAATGGAATTTCATCATTTACCAAACTCAATGAGGATAAATTAGAGCAAGGGTTATCCAGCCTATGCAACGATTTAGAAACCGGAATATGGGATCAAAAGCACGAATATCTTCGCCAAAAAACCTATTATGATGTCGGCTACCGATTCGTTTACACCTCTAAGCGAATTAGACCCAAGATTGACTGATTGCTGAAGCCTCACATTTATTTGGTACATGGTGATCAGAATGAAAAACTTTGAGTGCTACGTTTTTTATTACAGCACATAGTATAGGCCCTACACTAGCTTTATAAATCTGGTTCTACCTGTAAGTCTCGCGCAGATTAGATTGTAATACCAATAAAATTACAATCTAATCAATTCCATGAAAAATCTAGGAAAATATTATAAACTTGCTTATTAAAAAAGCAGATCCGCCAAAGGCCAGAGCCAAGAAAATTGTCTGAGTTAATTGAATTACAGTTTTAATCGGAGTATTTTTAAATTCAAGGTACTCTTTTTTGATTTCTGAAATAAATTTATTCTTCCATTTATTCAATATCCACATAAAACAAATGGTTAGAATAACAAGGTATAAAACAATCCCAAAAGGAAGAAACAAAGAAGATATGGACCGACCTTCATAAATAACTTGTTTAAAGGCAATTGGAACTAATTTCATTAGCTTAGCTATTTCATGCCAAGCCCATGGTATCAAGGGTGCAAAAAAACCAATCCAGGAAGCCAGATTTATTATCAGATTTTTTTGTGTTTTGGACTCACTAGGTGATGATGTCATTTTCAGTCAGTATTTTGTTGAATTGAAGTATATTCTAGTAACTGAAATTAATTGAAGGTGGCAAGTAGCTTAATTAAGATCTAGAAACACGCTTACATAAGAAATCCTATTATTTTCGGCTAACCAAGAAGACCTTTAAGTCTAGCTTGAGGGTTAACTTATACATCAAATCAGAGTAAAAGGATGTCATTCATTACAAATAAGAATATGATAATTAATTTTGCAACTAACGAGTCAAAAAGCCTTTACTAAATCTTCAGCCAAGCAAACAAGTTCTCAACCGATAATTGCAGACCACTTGCAAAATCAGGTCCTAGCAATACTTCACTCGCTGCATCATAAATTTCTATTTCTTGTTTAGGGCGATACACAAATACCGTTTTTTCATCAGGGTCAATTAACCAGCCCATCGAGGTTCCATGCTGAAGGCAATGCATAATATTCTTCGTTACACGAGTATGGCTTTGGTCAGGCGATAAACTTTCAATCGTCCAATCAGGCGCAAGCGGGAAAGCATTCGCCACTTCTCCACTGTCATCGCAAGGGATTCGATTCCATATAAACACCGCAATATCAGGAACCGTTGATCGATCTCCAAAAGTGCAGCGCAACTCGGGGAAAGCACAAGCAACTCGTTCTGGCTTAACCACCGCATTAATCGCAGCTAATAGCTCACCTTGAATACGGCTATGTTTTCCTTGGGGCATTGGCTTCTGGAGGATCTGCCCTTCAATATACTCACTAGCCGGTTTGGTCTCCGGTAACCTGAGGAATTCTTCCAGCGTCAGGGATTTAGAAGGAACTTGAACCATGTTGAGAGCATGTCGAACAGCGCTAGTTACAGAATAGCGTTAGGGAAAAAATTGAATCTACCCTTGATTCAAACCTCTTCTGAAAAGCCTTCAAACAGTCAAACGCTGTTGGCTCTAGATTTTAATTGCCTGGTTTCTGAAAAGCAGACGGGGTAGGATCCTAGTCATCTTATGAACAGGAATAATGATCAATGCCCCGAATTCTTCTGCTAGGTGCTCATGGCCAAGTTGGACAGGAGTTGCAAACCGCTTTAACCCCCGTCGGTGACATAACTGCTTACGGAAGAGACAAGGCCAATTTCACTGCACCTGAACAACTACATCAGATCATCGCCCCCGTGCAACCGGATATTATCGTTAATGCTGCTGCCTACACAGCGGTTGATCGAGCAGAAACAGAACCGGACTTAGCTCACCTCGTCAACGAAAAAGCACCCACCTCACTTGCTGAAAGTGCTAAACAGCTAGGGGCCATGCTGGTGCATCTGTCCACTGACTATGTATTTGATGGCACACAAAGCCATCCTTATACCGAATCAGATCCGCCGAATCCACAGGGAGTATATGGCCGTTCAAAATGGCTGGGAGAGCAAGGGATCCGGCAAACCCACGATTCGCACATTATTTTGCGAACGGCATGGGTCTACGGCCAGCAGGGCAAAGGCAACTTCGTAAAGACCATGTTGCGCTTAGGCGCAGAACGTCAGGAGGTTCGGGTCGTGGATGATCAGGTAGGGACACCGACTTGGGCCAAGGATATTGGCGATGCGATCGCATCCCTAATCCGCCATTGGTCCACCTTAGATGCCACGGCAAAAGCCAACTTTTATGGCACCTACCATTTCACCAACCGGGGGGTCGCCAGCTGGTATGACCTTGCCGTTGCCATCTTTGCCGAAGCCCAAGCCCTGGGTATTCCGCTCCAGGTTAAGCAAGTGACGCCCATTCCGACCGTTGAATATCCCTTACCTGCTCCCAGACCTGCCTATTCCGTCTTGAGCAATCACAAAATTACGCCTATTCTCGGTCAACCCGCCTCGCATTGGCGAGACGCCCTCCGTCAGATGCTGCAAACCCTATCTCCCTAGCTTCTATAGAGTGGGGCAACTTCGGAATAGCCGTTATAAAGCAGGGTAGGTTGCCGCTCCCAGACTGCCGGATGGACGCCCGTTCCCAACAGGCGTTCCTCGGCTTGAGACCAGCGGGGATGAGGGACATCGGGATTGACATTGGCCTCGAACCCATACTCGTTGGGGGCCAGTGTGTTCCAAAATGTCGGGGGTTGAAAATTCATAAATTCAATTTTGACGATGGATTTGGCTCCCTTAAACCCATATTTCCAAGGGATGACCATCCGCAACGGTGCGCCATGTTGTTTGGGCAAAAGATGCCCATAAATGCCAACCGCAAAAAAGGCCAAATCATGGGCCATTTCATCGATGCGGAGACTTTCAGTATAGGGCCAAGGGAGGCTAGCCGTATCGGTCCATCCCCCTGGACCTGGGCAAACCTGCGGATCATAGAAGGTGGTAAAGCGGACAAACTTAGCATTGGATTTGGGATCGACATCTTTAATTAGCGATCTCATCGGAAATCCTAGCCACGGCACCACCATTGCCCAAGCTTCCACACAGCGAAACCGATAAATACGTTCCTCTAAGGGAAATTTTGTCGTTAGATCGTCTAAATCGTAAGTCCGAGACCGATTCACTAAGCCCGTGACTTCCACTTTCCAGGAATCAGTGGGTAACGATTGAGCGGCCTGCCAGATATTTTTAGTCCCGCCAAATTCGTAGAAATTATTGTATCGGCTGGTCTCTGATTCTGGGGTCACCCTTAAATCGTTTCCGGTGTAAATGGCAGATCGCTTGACCCCTGGGAGGGTTCGTTGGGAGAGCGTTTTCTTTAATGCTGGATCAATGTCATCCCCCGAACGCGAGCAGCTGATACTCGGAAAAGTCGTGGCTCCTAGCCCAAACCCAATCATATTTTTGAGGAATCGACGCCGATGCCAATACGTAGTTTCTGAGGTAATGGGCTGTGACTCTACCTGCCATGGTTTGGGGAATCGAATAAGTACCATAGAGATCCGAATTGACGCTTCTCTTCAATATTCCCTGCTCCATTTATGGATACAACAGGACTGGAGCGATAGCGTTTGCTGGGACTTGGATTTCTAGTTTAGCGAATACAGGTGCTTGACGGACCATGGAGGGATGTTATCCTAACGCTCCCCTTGCCAGGGGGAATCTGTCAGCTTTTAATTGAGAAGACGCTTTGTTCAGAAGCACTAAGCTGGTCTCTTGGGCGAAGTTGCCTTTAAGACTCGAGCCTAGGCTGTGCATAACATGACTGATTCAACCCCTGAATCCCAAATTGTCAATATCCGAGATCGTCAGCAACAGTTGATTCGCCAGCGTAAACAGCGATTTCGACGGGGGGCTTGGCGGACATTATTCATCGTGGGGTTAACGGCTGGTTTGGGATGGGCCGTTTGCCAACCCGAGTGGCAAATTCGGCAATCTAGTCAGGTCACGTTGGCTGGCAATGAGCAGATCGATGGCCAAACCCTCGAACATCTGATGACCCTCCAATTTCCTACATCTCTGATTCGATTTCAGCCCCAAGTCTTAGCATCCAAGCTGAAGACGAATGCTCATATTAGTCATGTGGTGGTGACTCGTAAGCTGTTCCCTCCCAGGGTCAAGGTGGTGGTACAGGAATTGCCCCCGATCGCCATGACAGAATGTGAAGGCTGTACGCTCATCCTCAATCCTGATCAATCCAATTCCATAACGTTGGGGCCAGCAAATGTCTGGTTACTGGATGAGCGAGGGGTTGTCTTACCTGCAGATAGCTATCCTAAGTTAGAGAAAGCTCAGCAACTGCCCAAATTGACCCTTGACGCCTACTTGCAACCTGAATCTAAGCCAACTCAATCCCAGGCCTCTAGTGCCTCAACCCCCACAAAATTCGTCTCGATTGATCGCCAAAAACAAGCGCAGTGGCAACAGATGTACGCTTTGCTAGAGACCAGCCCTGTTCAGGTTAAACATCTCAACTGGCAAGATCCGAATAAGCTGATGTTGCAAACGAAGTTGGGGCAAATCCACATTGGTCCTTTTAGTGACCGGTTCAATCGGCAACTCCAAGCCTTGGATGAAATGCGGACCTTACCTAAATCTGTCGATCCCCAACAAATCGTATATATCGATGTGGAGAATCCAGAAAGTCCAGTCTTAGAATTACGCAATCAAGCTCAACCGAGTCGTTAACCTTAACAAAAACTTCTGTTTTTCAACATAACTGAGAAACCCGGTTTTCTGAGTCAGAATCAAGAGATTTACGGCTAATATCGCTCAATTGGTTTTTGGGAGAACTTGTCCTATAGTTGAGTAACGAAGATTGCCCATCCTTCCTTTGCTGTTCATAACTAGCCACAATGACGCCTGCTGATCAATCCTTTACAGACTCCCTATTCACCAATGAGAACCATGATCTGCTGAGTTCTGGTCCTGTGGATCAATTAGGAGGAACAGGAGAAAGTTCAGAACTGGGTTCTCAGGATAGTCTGGAAAATATTTTTGATTTCGAATCAGACAGTGCCCCATCCCCCGGACCTTTTAAAGACGTGAGCATGGAAGACGACAATATTGTTCGCCATGGTGCGGCCACCATTAAGGTGATTGGTGTGGGCGGTGGCGGTGGTAATGCCGTCAATCGGATGATTGCGAGCAATGTCTCTGGTGTTGAGTTTTGGTCTATCAACACAGACGCCCAGTCTTTGACACAATCCTCTGCATCGAAGCGGCTACAAGTCGGGCAAAAATTGACCCGTGGCCTTGGCGCAGGCGGAAACCCCGCCATTGGTCAAAAAGCAGCGGAAGAGTCTCGCGATGATATTGCCGCTGCTTTAGCAGGATCAGATTTGGTCTTTATTACCTGTGGAATGGGTGGAGGGACCGGTACAGGTGCGGCCCCCATCATTGCTGAAATTGCGAAGGAGATGGGCGCTTTAACGGTGGGTGTGGTGACGCGTCCGTTCACCTTCGAAGGTCGTCGACGCAGCCATCAAGCCGAGGAAGGGATTTCAGCTTTGCAAACTCGGGTCGATACCCTCATTATGATTCCCAACGATAAGATTTTGTCGGTGATTGCGGAACAAACCCCAGTACAGGAAGCCTTTCAAACAGCCGATGATGTCCTACGGCAAGGGGTTCAGGGCATTTCCGATATTATCAATGTGCCGGGTTTAGTCAACGTGGACTTTGCTGACGTTAAAGCAGTGATGGCTGATGCGGGGTCTGCCATGATGGGCATTGGGGTCGGGTCGGGTAAGTCTCGGGCGAAAGAAGCTGCGATCGCAGCCATTGATTCCCCCCTATTAGATGCCTCGATTCGGGGAGCTAAAGGCGTCGTTTTCAATATTACGGGTGGAAATGACTTGTCCTTACATGAGGTGAATACTGCCGCCGAGACCATCTATGAAGTCGTTGATGCAAGTGCCAACATCATTTTTGGCGCCGTTATTGATGACTCTCTGCAAGGCGAAATCAAAATGACGGTCATTGCCACGGGCTTCTCTTCAGAAGGAGGAGCGCCGCCTCGCAAAACTGAAGCTAAACCCAAACCCAAGGCAAAGGTTGCTGCTCCGCCCAAGCCTGGTGTTAAACCTGTTACCCCCCGCCCCCCTGCCCGCGGTGCCAACTTGGATATTCCTGATTTTTTGCAAAAGCGTCGTCCAGGTCGTTCCTAAGCTGATGTACCCAGCACTGGGGGAGCCCTTCGAGCGCCCAATAGAAATTTAATTAAAACTCACAATTCTCGATAGCACTAAGCGTAATCGGGAATGATAAGATTGCCTAGAATGTGTTTTGGGGACCCGTAGTGATCCGTCCTGCAACTCTAACTCTGCAACCACCTCTTCCCTTAGTTGCCGAGAATAACCGTCTAAAAATTTTCTCTGGTTCTGCCAATGTTTCTCTCGCTCAAGAGGTCGCTCGTTATTTAGGCGTGGATTTAGGACCGATGGTCCGCAAACGCTTTGCAGATGGAGAACTCTACGTCCAAATTCAAGAATCCATTAGGGGGTGTGATGTTTATCTGATTCAGCCCACTTGCCACCCCGTCAATGACAACTTGATGGAGCTATTGATTATTATTGATGCCTGTCGGCGAGCATCAGCCCGGCAAATCACGGCCGTGCTCCCCTATTATGGCTATGCCAGAGCAGACCGGAAGACGGCGGGGCGAGAATCAATTACGGCAAAACTAGTTGCCAACTTGATTACGCAGGCTGGGGCTAGCCGCATCTTAGCAATGGACTTACATTCCGCTCAAATCCAAGGCTATTTTGATATCCCAGTGGATCACGTGTATGGCTCTCCAGTACTCCTGGAATACCTGGCGCGTAAGCAACTTCCCGATCTGGTGGTGGTGTCCCCTGACGTGGGTGGGGTGGCCCGAGCCCGAGCCTTTGCCAAAAAGCTGGATGATGCGCCCTTAGCGATTATTGATAAACGTCGTCAGGCCCATAATGTGGCTGAAGTGATGAACGTGGTGGGTGATGTCGAAGGCAAGACGGCGGTCCTTGTGGATGACATGATCGATACTGCTGGCACAATCTCGGCTGCAGCCCGACTACTGCGAGAGGAGGGGGCTCGACAGGTCTATGCCTGTGCAACCCATGCCATTTTTTCTCCCCCTGCGGTGGAGCGTTTATCTACACCGGGGCTGTTTGAGGAAGTTTTGGTCACCAATACAACTCCCATCCCCCCCGATCGCCAGTTTCCACAGCTACGAGTGTTATCCGTTGCGAGTTTACTAGGAGAAACCATCTGGCGTGTGCATGAAGACAGCTCCGTGAGCAGTATGTTCCGCTAGTCTTTCTAAGTTTGGCTGTTATTCAATGGATGTCGTCAAGGTTCTTCGTAGAAGCGATCGCGGCGCTCTGGTAGCGGCCAGTCCTCGTTTTCGCCCCCGATCAAGCAGCTCTTGATCACAATAAATTCTTGATCGAATTGCTGGAGTGCATTTAGAAGTACATCCAGTGCGATCGCATCGCTCGTCCCGAGATCAAACCAGCAGCGGGCCCAGCAGCCCTCGTACTCAATGTCGCCCATATTATGCATCAGTGCCATTAGGCTACTATCGGTGACCCCTCCTTCATATTGGAGATAGCTCAGTTCATATCCGGCCTCTTGTACCTGTAAATTCTCAGCATTGAATCCTCCCAGTTTTCCTAAAAAGAACCAGGAATCAAAGACTTCTTCTACGTATTGCTTTTCTTGTTCCGATAGAACGGTTTCAAATTCTAACCAGATCCATAAATCAAAAGAATTAAATTCGCGAAACTGAATGTTCATAGATAACGAGCAATACTACGGGAGGAAGGGCAAGTCTGGAAACAGTGGCTAAAGCCTCTGAGTCCTAAATAGGGTTGGGGACTGTGCAGACATGGGAATGCTGGTAGAAAGAGCCAAGACCATATACCCTTGAGCCTGCTCCTGATTGTAGTGGATTGCATTACGCTAAAAGAATGCTTCGATTAAAACAACTCATCTATCATCCAGCCGCGACTGCTAGTGCCATTCTCAAACAAGTGAGTTTGGAACTCCCGCCTCAGCAACTTGGACTGATTATTGGTCCCAGCGGATCAGGGAAAAGTACGCTGCTAGAAATTGTGGCAGGTTTGGCGGCACCCACGTCAGGTGAACTCTATTGGCGTCAACAAGAACTCAAGCCCAATAATCTACAACAGCTGGCTGGCTTAGTGTTTCAGTTCCCAGAACGACACTTTTGTGGCGGCACTATTCTAGAAGAATTGCGGCTAGGGCACCCTGAATTGGGATCTGAGCAGGTTCACCAAGCCCTACAAGAAGTGGGATTAGAAGATTTATCTCTCTTTATTTCCCCCCAATCTTTGAGTGGGGGTCAGCAGCGGCGACTGGCCCTTGCGGTGCAGCTCATTCGGCAACCCCATCTCTTACTGTTAGATGAACCCACAGCGGGCCTCGATTGGTCCATGCGCAAACAGTTAGTTACTTTATTGGCAAAGCTCAAGCAGCATTGGAGTCTACTGATCGTTACCCATGATCCGGCTGAACTCGTGGGCATTGCGGATCGCTGTTGGACCTTAAATCACGGAGAATTAGCCAGTGTCGATCCTCAAGCCTTGACACTGCCAGATGCCGTTGTCCTCTGATTGAGGGCTGGGAGAGACAAGAGGGGGTGACATACCACCAGACCCCTGCCGGAGGGATAGCCCGGTTTATTTTAATAATCCGACTAAACGCAGGGGCCTGAGCAAATAGTATAAAAAAGACAAAGATTGAGGAAGCGGTATCTGATTGATGTCTTTATAGGTGGGCGTAAACAGCCGCTGAGCACACCAATTGAGATAAGCTCTTTGGTCCTGAACACGGCTTAACAGGCGTACATGCAGCAGCACTTTTTCCCAGCTCAGTTCTGAGGTGACTTGCTGATCAGGCGCAAAGCATCTCCGATAGATTTGGGTTTTGATACGGTTGAGTACCAAGGTTTGATCGGATTTCTGAGGATAGTTGGCGGGAATGGGAACTCCCAGTAACTCATTGCTGAGGGTCAGGCCGATGGATAACATGCGATCGCATCCTAAGGTTTGGGCCTTTTGATAAAGACGAGACCAGTCTAAATCCGCATGAATATGAACAAAGGTCGCAAAATCGCAGATCCAGCTCAATAATTCCCAACCATGTTTAGAGCCATGGACACAAAGAATAAGCAGGACGTCTTCTGGATGAAAACAAGGCACAGAGGCATGCAACAACGTAATGTCCTGTAGCCGCTGGGTCATTTCTTCAAATTGGAGCGGAAAAGTGAAAAAATCTTTGCCTGCAATCTGTTGGTGCAGATCGATAAAGATGTTGCCGTCTGCGCTGACTAAAGGGTATTCATGGGGGTAAAGACGATAGGTCGTGGGCAGCTTCTGATAACCGGCCTGTTCATTCAGCAGTGCTAACGCCCTATGGAAGTCTGCAGGAGCAACCAAAATATCCAGATCAGAGAACTGTCGTCGAGCCAGATGACCATAGGCTGAAACGGCCAGGATTGGCCCTTTGAAGGGAATCGCTACGATGTCATGTGCCGTGAGCAATTGCAGGAGCTTGAGCAATTCCGTCACCAACAGCAGATTGCGGGCTGTATTCGCAAAGTAGGTGACTTCAAGTTGGGACAAGAGGCTGGCGGGAATGGTGGAAGAGCACCATTGTTTGAGATGGGGGTATATCTGCATCATGACCCAATGATGCTCCACTTGTTCTAGGAAAAGGGGCCAGTTAATGCCTGCCAATAGTAGAGAATGAATCTTTTCTGCAACGGCATCTTTAATCTGAGGATGAGCTAAGCATAGGAGCAGTTGCTGTTCTCGACTCAGCGCTAGATTGGGGGATAGGTTGTGTACCTGCAAGTTAATCTCTCTGGCTACTGTCCTGCTCTGATAAGAACAACCACGCTTACGCAGACGAACATGAAGGCTTCGATTTCGTATGCGATCGCACTCCCGCCTGGCTTGATGGCATCAGATCAGCCTTCACTAAATCTACCAATTCAGGCAGTGCCTCTAAAGCAGGCCGCCACATAAATTGGCATACCGGAACTGTCTTGAACAGGCAAGTACATTGTTGAAGATGGGCAGTAATCTGCTCAGGAGCCGTCATAATATTAACGGCACGGGTATGGCGTACTAATTCCGCAAAAGCAGCTTGGTTGGATAAAGGCATCATCTCATGGTGTGGGCCTTTTGCTAAGACATCAATTTTTCGCAGATGCAATGGCGTCTCCTGAAAATCATCATGGAATACATAGGAGCGCTTGTCTGCATGGGGCGACAGGATCGGCATTTGGTTATAGTCGAGTCCTAAGGCCGTAGCCGCTGGAGCGGTCAACTTACACAGAGGGAAGCTGGGAATGGCGTAGGGATGTTCCTGATCAAAACGAATCGCCATAACATCATCTATCAAAACCTTACTCCCTTGGATATGAAAGGGTGACTCCTCCGTAAAACCTGCAAGAATAAGCAACTGCAAGCATAAAGATAAGATTTTAGTGATGATGAATCCACTTATCCAGCGTCAGATTGCCTTTAATCTCAGCAGTAGCGATGCATGGAATGTCTTTGCGAGCCATCGGAACCAAGTGACTTCGATGCTCAAACAGGGCTCAGATCTATCTCGTCTTTGCATTTTGGGGGCTGGCAATTGTAATGATCTGGATCTGCCAGCACTTGTTCAGGCACACCCAGAAGTACATCTAGTCGACATTGACGCGGATGCCCTGGTCCAAGGGACAACCAGGCAAAATCTGGCGAATCATGCCAATCTCCATTTCCATTGGGATATTGATCTAACTGGGACAATCGACCGGATGGCTCACTGGTCTCCAACATCGATTCTGTCAGAGGCTGATATTACGGCCTGTATTGATGCTCCTACTGGCTGTCTAGAAAAACTCCCAGGTCCTTTTGAGGTCGTAGCTTCAACCTGTCTGCTCAGTCAGTTGATCAAAATGATTGTGGATACGATTGGCGAACACCATCCCCAGTTTTTGGAGGTGATTCAAGCCATTCGTTTGGGACATCTGCGCTTGCTTTTGCAGCTCTTGAACTCAGGTGGTTTGGGGGTGCTGATTACAGATGTTGTCTCGTCTGATTCCTATCCACCCTTGACCTCAGTTCCTACACAAAACCTGAGCCAGGTTCTGGTGCAACTCGTTCGACAAGGAAACTTCTTTCATGGTGTGAATCCTGCTGCGATCGTCCATCTCTTTCGTCAAGATCCGGTGCTGAGTCAGCAGGTGGCCACTCTAGAACCCGTTGGTCCCTGGCGATGGAACTTTGGCCCCCGTCATTATGCCGTTATTGCTGTGAAGTTCCGAAAAAGGTGATCTATACTCCTTCTCTGAACTTGGCCGCTCGAAACATCGCCTCCAATTGTTCCGTTCAGAATTAGCGTCGCATCCAACTCCTAATCCGAGGTTACCGAGAATCTTACCTCTTCATAAACAGCTTCACCTTTGGGTCGTTTTAAAGCATTTCACAGTCAATTCGTGCGAAGAGCAAGCTTCCCAAGATAATGTTGATTAAGCATACGATGAGCTTCTACTGCTTGGTCAAGCAAGAAGGTGCGAGCGATATGCACTTCCAAGGGTCCGTCATTCATCAGCTCGTTCAGTCTTGAAATAATTTCTGCATCAGGAGCGCCATAGTAGCTACTCACTTGCATACCAGCTCTGACCTGAGGCTCGGGATGAACACCGCTCGGATAAGCAATGCGCCCGCCATTACGTACCAGAGATAACGCTTGCGCTGCAACCTCACCGCCTGCCATGAGCAGCGCGGTATCGAAACTATCGAGAGCAAACTCCTGAGCAGCAGACAACACATCGTCTGTGCGCCCGTTCACAGCAGTGTCAGCTCCTAATTCCTTTGTGAGTGCCACCCCATCGTTACCCGAAGCTACAGCGAAAACGCAAACGCCCATTCGTTTGGCCAGTTGCACCGCCATATGCCCAACCCCACCACTGGCTCCGAAGAGTATTATTGACTCACCTGACTTCAGGTGCAATGTATCGTCGAGACCGCGAAGGGCAGTGATTGCCACCCCCAATATCACGCCTGCCTGCTCGGTGGTCAATCCATTCGGGATGGGCGCAACTACATCAGCTTTTACCGCAGCATACTCTGCATAGAATCCACCTTTCGGGTTGAGGAAGCCAGCAGCATATACTCGATCACCCTTGTTGAAGCAGCTAACACTCTCACCCACAGCAACAACCACACCTGCCCCTTCAGAGCCGAGTACGTAAGGAAAGTGTGGTTCGAGCCCCAACATTTTCGCATAGCCTCCCTCGCGCTCAAAAGGATCCCACTGTCCTACTCCTGCTGACTCAATTCGGATTAAGATTTCGTCTGGCCCTATCTCAGGTATGGGGAGCATTTGGATCTTGAGAACCTCCGGCCCACCAAATTGATCGAGAACAACAGCCTGCATAGTGTTCTGAGTCATACATTTCATCGTTAAAATCTATGTTCTCGTATACGGTTGTCGCTTTGCTGCATAATGATGGCTATACAAAACGCTACTTATAACAGCATATACAGAGATATTAAGTGCTAACTAATGAAAAGAGCTATCCAATAGGATTAAAAGATATATGTAGGCTAATACACTTTTTTTGGCTAACCTAACCCAGTTCAGCCAAAACTTGCCGAACGGTTTGCAGAGCTTTATCTACCTCTCCCTCATTCACGATTAAAGGAGGAACAAAGCGGACAACCTTGGGGCCAGCTGGAACGAGGAGTAAACCTGCTTCCATTGCGGCTTTGATCACCTCGATCGACATGAGTTCAATGTCATCTTTGAGAACTAGGCCATTAATTAGCCCCCATCCTCGAACTTCAGCAATCAGATTGGGATATTGGGACTGAATCGTATGCAGTCCTGCCCGTAACTGTTCCCCTCGTTGAGCAGAATTGTCTAGTAGATTTTCAGTTTCCAGCGTATCGAGGACGGCTAAGGCGGCTGCACAGGCAAAGGGATTTCCCCCAAAGGTGCTGGCATGGTCCCCCGGTTGTAAAACACTGCAAACTTCTTTGCTGAGCATGGCCCCAATCGGGATTCCCCCTGCCAACCCTTTCGCTAAGGTAAACACATCGGGTTCAATACCTAGATTCTGATACCCCCAAAGTTTTCCGGTTCGGCCAATACCGACCTGTACCTCATCCAGGATTAGCAAGATTCCAGTCTGATCGCAGATTTGGCGTACGCCCTGGAAGTATTCCAATTGTCCAGGTCGCACACCCCCTTCCCCCTGCAAAGGTTCTAGGAGGATAGCTGCAACTCGGCGTTGGTCTTGATCGAGGGTGGCGATTTTATCCTTGAGGGCGGCTAAATCATTAAACGGCACATACTCAAACCCCGGCACCAAGGGATCAAAATTCTTTTGATATTTAGGCTGTGCGGTAGCGGTAATCGTGGCTAGAGTCCGACCATGAAAACTCGCATCCGCTGTCAAAATAACGGGCTGCTCGATATTTAGAACCGTATGGGCATACTTCCGAGCTAGCTTAATCGCCCCTTCGTTCGCTTCTGCACCCGAATTGCAGAAAAAGGCGCGATCGGCACAGGAATGCTGGGTCAGCCAATGAGCCAGATCCCCTTGCTGGGGGATGTAATACAGATTAGAGACATGATGGAGGGTTTGAATTTGGGTCGTGACTGCTGCCACTAGTGCAGGATGAGCATGGCCCAAGGTGCAGGTGGCAATCCCGGCGACAAAATCTAGATACTCGCGTCCATCCGTGTCCCAAACGCGGCAGCCTTGTCCTCGCTCCAGGGCGATTGGGAAACGGCCATAGGTGGTCATTACATCCTGATCAAAGTGGGCGGCATTAAAGGATTGAGCGGATACCGCAGACGGATCTTGAGCAAGTTCAGTAGGGCTCACAAGCACTCCTGCACGGACGAAAGGTTGACTTACATTGTAGAGGCAGATTTTTGCAAGTTGCGATCCAATCCAGCTTTAACCCAATTAATGCAGGCCAGTTCACTGGCAAAAATTTTGGGAGCGGCAATATTATCCAGCCGAGTGGGGGGATAGTGATCGTAAAAGAATTTGCCCGCAACCTCTGAAATAATGACCAGATTTTGTTTGTAGAGATAACGCTGCTTAAAGTAACCGAGGCTGGAAGTAGCGGACACCTTGGCATCCAAATGTTCTCGTGCAATATCCAAAATGCCTTCTATACGACTGGAGTGAAGTCCCGCCGGATTATTGGCTCGATGCCATTCACTGCGATGCCCCAACTCGGATAGCAGACGATAGGCATAGATCGGGGTCTGGGCAATCTCGCTAGAAAGATAGGGAATAATCAGATGTCCGCGATAGGCAACGGACTGTTCATATATGAGTCGTCGGCAGGATGTCATGGGGGAGCTATTGGGTAAGGGCTTTCCAAAATTGCTGCATATTGTCAAATAGGCCGGGCTTACGGGCATTCTCTGTTGCCATCAAAGGAGCCAGAATTTGGCCAATTCGTTCTCCCGAAGGGCGACTTGCTTCTGAGGCTAGAATCTGATGTTCGCTACCGTCGTCTTCCCCCTCGGCCCACCAAATCTGCCACTCGCTGGGGTAGGACCGAATCACGGCTCCTCGTTCTAAGGGCAGGAAAGAATAACAAGGTTCAATATTGTTGAGGAATCGCTCTCGTAGCGTCCGTCCGGCCATGCCAATCCCGACAATGGAAACATCTTCTAACTTGGGATTAAGCAAAATACAGACGCGATCGCCAGCCTGGTTACAAATTTGCTCCACCTTGCCCACTTCTACGGGGGTGGGGGCGATAAAAACAAAGGCATCATTTTCAGGCTGTACAGGGTCGATTAATTCTTCGATCCCTCGCAACTCGTAGGCAATCTCTTGCCATTGATGACGGGCTAAGGCGGCTGCCCCCGTATCAGAGAAAAAGACTTTAACGTTCTCGCCTAGATTGGGCAGTTGGCTGAGATATTGCTGGGCGACGGGCAAGGGCTTTAGTTCGGGAATGGCAATATCAACCTGTAGCAGGGTTTTGTGATCTGCGATCGCAGCCTTTGTTGCTTCAACAGCTTGCGATATTGATGTTTCCAAAGAATCGGGAAAGACCATCTGAACTTCTCAACGGGACAATATGCCTTGTTCACTTAGGAACATACGATACAAGGCCGTGATAACTATTCTGACGTACAAACCACCGCAAATCAAACCCAGCTTTCACTCATCAGAATTTGGATAAAAACGTTAAGCCGATGTTGATGGTGTACGTGAATCAGTAGACTTTTCTAGTCGGAACAGCTTTGAGCTTTAGATAAATATTTCAAGAGATGATGGGCTGAAGTAAATCATCAATTGAGAAGATTAGCAACCAGTGAGCCAGTACGTCATAAGACCTTTTCATTAGGAGATTGTCTGAACTTCAAAGTAGGTCAGAGTATTTTGACTTACATCCTTTAGTAGATGAGTTTTATATACTCGCTATATCTCCTAAGGCTAATCGCAGATGGAAATCATTTTTGATTTGGGAAACGTAGTATTAGACTGGAATATTGACAAGATTTTGATGTCGTTAGATATCAGCCAAGAAGAAAGAGATCTGCTACACACTGAGCTATTTAAGCATCAGGACTGGCTGGATATGGATCAAGGTATTCAGTCAGAGCAATTAGTCGCTTCTCGGGTCGTCGCTAGATCGAACTTAAAAAGGGACGTCATAGAGCAAGCTCTCCTGGCTGCGAAGACATCTCTAACCCCTATCCCTCAGAGCATACAGCTGATGCAGGATCTGTATAATGCAGGGATAAAAATGTACTGCTTATCGAATATGTCATCAGAGACTTATGAATATATTAAAACCCAAAAGTTCTTTGATTTATTCGATGGTATCGTCATTTCAGGCAAGGAAAAATGCATGAAACCTGATGCCAAGATTTTTAATTTAACCATCGAACGGTATGACTTATCCCCTTCAGAGACATTATTTATTGACGATAGCTTGCCCAATATTTCCACTGCTTGCGATCTTGGAATATTAGGCTTTCACTTTAAGCGACGCAATGCATGCTATTCGAAAATTAGAGGCCTACTATTTTGAACGACTCAATCGGAATTTTTATTGGTGGTTTTATTCCAGCACTCGCTTTTGGTGTTGGCGCTTTATTGCAAAAGCAAAGTAACGATATTGGTATTGGGCAAAACTATTATCTCTTGTACTTTGCTGTTGGGATTGTTTTAACCTCAGTTGCGAGCTATTTCCTTTTCCCCAGGCATCATCTGTCCCACTTAGCAGGATTATTTGCGATGGGGCATGGTGTCCTATTTGGCGCTGGATTTATCTGCCTAGCGATGGGACTGACCATTTATCAGGAACCCGTCTCCAAGCTGGTCCCTTTGGCCAATATGAGTACTTTAGTCACAGTTTTCCTCGGATTAACCATTTTTGGCGAGTATGCAAAGCTTAATGCCTTTAACCTCTTGCTGGGAGCATCCTTAGTTGTATGTGGTGGTGTATTAGTTAGCCGTGCGTAAGATACGTAAGATATGTTGATCTGAATATCTCATTACTCTCTTTGCTAACAGTTCAACTTCTGGGGAGCACTACGTATCGTTTTCACTCCAGCTACCGGGTAGCGGGGTTTGAGGCTGCACGCATTGACTTGCTGTTGAAGTTTTAAACTTTCTTTAAATGTTAATCAATGGCTTCTTGAGTTGGCTCAGAAATCTTGGGATTCATCTGTTGCTCTTCAGTGAGAATAGCCTTGCTAAGGTCAGCCTTACGGGGGACAGCACTGCTGAGACTGGCATCGAAGAGGTCGGTACCCATCAGGTCAGCACTGTAGAGATTAGCATCCAAGAGGTCAGCACCAATCAGGTTGGCATCCCTGAGGTTGACACTGCTGAGGTTGGTCCCTCTAAGATTGGCATCGCTAAGATTAGCATCGCTGAGATTGGCATCGCTAAGATTAGCATCGCTAAGATTAGCACTATGAATATTGGCTTTGCAGAGGTTAGCCCCGACGAGATCAGCGCCGATCAGATCCACGTTGCTGAGGTTGGCATTACTGAGATTGGCATTACTGAGGTTGGCATTACTGAGGTTAGCACCACAGAGGTCAGCACCTTCGAGGTTGGCCCCACGAAGGTTGGCAATAAAAAAGTCTGCACCAAAGAGATCGGCACTACGGAGATTCGCATGACTGAGGTTGGCACTACGGAGATTCGCATTACTAAGGGTAGCCCCACAGAGGTCAGCACCTTCGAGGTTAGCAAGGATGAGATTGGCATCTCTGAAAATGCCACTGCTGAGATTGGCCTTGCTGAGATTAGTCCGTCTGAGGTCAGCACTGCTGAGATCCGCCTCCCTAAGGTTGGCCCCCTTGAGGTTGGCTTCGTTAAAGTTGGATTTGCTGAGATCTTTCCCTTCTCCACCGCCAGTCACCACTTCATGAACCAGCTTCCATTTAGCGTTAATCTGTGTTTGATCAGAGATAATGGCATCCCTGAGGTTAGCGCGGGGGAAGTCTACATTGCCCAGGTCAGCACCACTGAGATCAGTCAGGGTAAGGTCAGCACCACTGAGATTAGCGCCTTTCAGATTGGTATTGCTGAGATTGGCCCCTTCTAGGTTGGTATTACTGAGGTCAGCATTCCTCAGATCCGCCTCTTTTAAGTTGGCATGGCTGAGGTTCGCATCTTTAAGGATGCCACTGCTGAGATTGGCATGACTGAGGTCAGTACTGCTGAGGTTGGCATTGCTAAGATCCACCTCCCTGATATTGGCACCCTTGAGGTCAGCACTGCTGAAGTTAGCATAGGTGAGGTCTTTCCCTTCTCCACCGCCAGTCACCACTTCATAAACAAGCTTCCATTTTGGATGAATCTGTGTTTGATCGGAGATGATGGCACTTCTAAGGTTGGCGTGGGAGAGATCGACATTGCTAAGGTCAGCATTGCTGAGATTGGCATTGCCGAGGTCAGCACCATTGAGTTTAGCCCCTACTAAGCTAGCCCTAATGAGATTGGCCCCTTCTAAGTTGGTATTGCTGAGGTCAGCATGCCTGAGGTTTACCTCTTCTAGATGGGCATTATGGAGGTTGGCATTGGTGAGGTTTGCACCACTAAGGTCTTTCCTTATTCCACCTTGCGTGACCAATTCGTGAATCAGTTTCCACTTCGGGGCAATCTGCGTTTCACCTGAAATCCAAGCGCCTCTTAGGTGGACACCGTTGAGGTTGGCATTGGTGAGGTCAGCACCACTCAGATTGGAGCGACTGAGGTCGACACCGCTAAGGTTGAGCCCGTTGAGGTTGGCATTGGTGAGGTCAGCACCACTGAGGTCAACCTCCTCGAGGATGGCACTGCTGAGGTTGGCCTCTCTAAGATTGGCCCCTCTGAGGTTAGCCCCTCTGAAGTTGGCATCGATGGGGTTGGTACCGCTGAAATTAGCTCCTCTCAGATCGGTAGAACTGAGATTGCCCCCTCTAAGGTTAGCTTCTCTGAGATCGGCTTCTCTCAAGTCTATCTGCACACCAGGATTCTGCTCACGCCATTGATTCCAACCATCAATACTACGCAGCAAAGTCTCCAATAGGTCAAAATTCTCCAACCCAACTCCAAGCACAGTACTGGCCATATCTCTGTACCCTCAGCAGTAATTTATTGGCATTTACCCTAACATCTCATATAAACTTCGTTCTCATAGATCTCTTCTATACTGATTTATCCGCAAGCCTACCAATCCCCTTCAACACAGCAATGGCAGATGTTCCAGACCTTTTCATAAGGTCACCCGTTTTCTTAACTGCTTGAAGTCGCATAGCCAAGATACAAAGGTTTTAGCAGCTGCTGACCCAAACTGTTAGATGGACAACGTTTTGATTCCAACCATTGAAACCCAACGCCTTCGTCTGCGGGCATTTCGGGATTCAGATCTCGATGGGTATGCTGAGTATTTGTCCGACCCTGGCGTCGTTTGCTACTTGGGCCACGGTCAACCGCTGTCTCGGAAAGAGACCTGGTGTCAGATGGCGATGTTTCTGGGGCATTGGTCTCTGAGGGGTTACGGTATGTGGGCCGTTGAGAACCGACAGAGCTTGGAGTTCCTGGGGAGAGTTGGATTCCATCACCCAGAGGGTTGGCCTGGTTTCGAGATAGGCTGGGTGTTGGGGAAACAGCACTGGGGCAAGGGCTTTGCGACTGAAGCCGGACGTGTTGCGTTAGCGTTTGCGTTCACAAAGCTGGGGCGCGATTCTGTAATCAGCTTGATTCACCCACAGAATGCAGCTTCAATTGCAGTCGCAAAGCGGCTTGGCCTGAGCTTTCACTCAGAAATTGAGGTCGGAGGAATTGAGGTAGTCGTCTATCGTGTCACAGAAGCTGAATTCTGCGCCATCTAACAATGACTCTGTACATAGGCAACCAAAGAACTCACTTTGTCCGCTTAGTTCTTTGGCAATGAGTGCTAGCGCTGGTATGCCATATTTGATTAGTGAAGACAACTTGAAAGAACCAGGCATTTGAACTTATTTCGCTACAGGAAACTTCTTTCTTGCTGCTTAATTACAGGTACTGGGTCTGTTGCCCAAATTTACACAGACGTTACTGCTCGAAGGCACGAGTCGATTGGGCCTACTACGCTACATGATTTTGTCGTGGCAAAAGCCTGACAACCACTAAGTTACCCCTTTCTCCGAGGATAGATGGAGAGCAGCTTAGGATTGATTTCGACATCCTGGGGCCGCTGAATATTCCAGGCCAACCCCAATATTTGTAAACTGCGAATCAACCACCAGCCTGGATCTGCTTGATGAGGATCATGCCCTAACCGAGCTGAGTTAGGAAAGGCATGGTGATTATTGTGCCAACATTCCCCCATAGTGAGCAGTCCCAAGCCTGGGACGTTATAGCCTTGCACTCCTGCGCCATCAATATGCCAATCGCGATGGCCCCACCGATGGGCAAAGTAGCCTACCAGCCAGTGCCCAGTGATACAAACACTCACGCGGACGCAGATTCCCCAGACCACCCAAGACCAACCTCCAATGATGTAGAACACCATTCCCCAGAGTGCTTGCTGTAAAAATCGAGTTTTTTCTAACCATTTGTAGAACCCGTTAGTTGCAACCCGTCTTTCATAGTGGATGGCCGGGGGATATCGAAGATACAGATCGCAATGCAACAGCCAAAACCAGTCTTTGCAGAGGTTCTGGCGGCTGGCAAAATAATCATGACAGTGAGGTTGTCGTTGCGCCCAGTCCCGGAGCTCATGCATTCGGATAATCGAAAACGGCCCCGCAAACCCCATCAAGGTGCCGCAGTAGACCATGACCTGTTCTAACCATTGGGGACAGTCAAAGCTGTTATGGATTAAGCGACGATGCATACCCACGGAATGCCCCGCACAGAGGGTGATCACGCTGGTGACGGCAAACAATAGAAATGCATCCCCTGTGAAGGTTAATGGTCCACCAAGCAGCGCTCCCAAATACATGCTGCTTATCCAAGCCGACTTCTGGGGAGACCAACGGACCTGGCCCAAGCAAGGATCAACTTTGCGATCGCAAGCTTGAATTCTGGCGATATCATGGGCAGTGTTCATCGGGCGTCACCAAATGCTGGTCCCCTTTATCTAAACCGGGCCAAGGTTGAGATTACGGTTGGGCAAGAGGGGACTTAGGGATGACTTGGGGGTGAGTTTGAGCCCATGGATGGACGATACAATTTGAGCAAAGCCTCTGCACGAAACAATGGCCCGATCCCTGCGCGTCACCATCGACAACCTGCCAAAAGTGAAACTGGCTTTGCAACGGAACGGGTACCCCAGTCAAAAGACCTTCGCTGCCGACATTGGCCCATCCCTCTCCACCGTCAAGAATTTTTTGGGCGGTAAACCCATTGACTACGAAAACTTCCGGGAAATCTGTGATCAACTGGGGTTAGATTGGCAAGCGATTGCCTACACAGAGTCCCCATCGGTATTGGATGCTCCTCCCGCTGCCCTGGAAGCATCACCATTTATCACCGGGACACCCATTCACCATCCCCGTCATTTCTTTGGTCGAGAGAGACCACTCAAACGCTGCTTTACCCTACTCAAACATCATCCATTGCAGAATATGGCAATCATGGGTCCACGACGGTCAGGGAAAACCTCGTTTCTCCGCTACCTGGCGACTATCACCACGGCTTCGCCGGATCAACTGCGCCCCCACCAAGAGCATAATTGGTTGCCGCGTCCAGATCTTTACAACTGGATTTTTGTCGATTTTCAAGATACCCGCATGTCCAGCCAGGATAAACTACTGGGCCATTTACTCTCGGCACTGAGGCTGCCAGTTCCCGATGCCCTGGATTTAGATGGCTTTATGGATCGGGTCAGTGGTGCAGTCCATCAGCCCACCGTTATCCTGCTAGACGAAATTGGAGTGGGTTTGCAGCGCTGTCCTGAGCTAGACGATGCCTTTTGGGAAAGCCTCCGGTCGTTAGCCACCAATCAAACGGCGGGCAATTTGGCCTTTGTTATCTCTGCCCCAGAAACTCCAATGGAACTGGCCCAACACAGTGGCTTCAGCTCGCCCTTTTTCAATATCTTTGGCTATTCCACGACCTTAGACCCTTGGCAGCAGCAAGATACCTTAGACCTAATGGCGAGTTCACCGATTCCCTTTACGGACGCGGATCAAGCTTGGATTTGTCAGCAGAGTGGGGGTTGGCCGTTCCTGGCTCAAATTTTATGTTCTGAACGTTTGTTTGCCTTGGACAATGATGAAACGGGGACGGCGTGGCAAACCGAAGGGTTGAAACAGATTGAGCCCTATCGCTATTTGTTGGATCAAAGATAACGGTGGCGCGCTACACCCATGCTCCACACCTGCATCCCAACTTGTTTTGGGGCAGTTTACATCTGCTCTGTTGGTTCTTTTTCCATCCTTCGGCCTGGAAACATCACCTGCGCCCCATCAATCTGCGCCCTGATTTTTGCCTAGCTGAGATCGACTGGCGACAACCCCAACCTTTAGTACTCAAACGGCTTTTGATACAAGGGTATGTGATTCTGCCCCTGCTGGTGGGGATTGTTGTTGGTGTTGGGCTATGGGGATTTGGTGTGTCTGGCACTGATATGGCTTTTGGAATAGCGGTGGGTATGGCTGCGAGTGGCGCTGGTAGCTTAGCCGGGGGGATGGTGGTGGGCGTCGCCGTTAGTTTAGCCAGCAGTTTTATCGGCGGAATGGTGGTGGGACTGCTATTTGGGGCCATGCTGGGAACGACCACCCTTGCTGATCTGGGTTGGGGCTCAGCCGCAGCCAGTGTGGGGGTGTTGCAGAGTTTTATTCACCCGGTGTCTTTAGTGGGGATTAATGCCTCAAATGTGGCGGC
Source organism: Acaryochloris sp. IP29b_bin.148 (assembly GCF_028285565.1). Lineage (GTDB taxonomy): Bacteria > Cyanobacteriota > Cyanobacteriia > Thermosynechococcales > Thermosynechococcaceae > Acaryochloris. Next base: position 14,163 of record NZ_JANQOY010000200.1, on the reverse strand, counting down.
CAGCGTAGCCGTGAGTTTGTCACCTCGGAGAAGCGATCGCATTCCCGTATCGCAAAAAGTCGGCGGTGCAGTGTTGGGGATTGTCCTTAGCCTCAGCGGTCTATGGGCGGTGTCCCAAGCAACAACGCAGCTTCTCCGTCCGGGGGCAATTCCACTTAACGCCTTCTCTTTTACCCTCCTAGGCTTGGGAATGGGGTGCTTTTACGGTATTGCCCTGGGATGGCGAACGCAGCGATGGCGGATTGCAATCCCGATGTGCCTTGGGTTAGGAGCCTGCATTGGCACAGCAGTGGGACTGGGCTTAAACGTTGACAGTATTGTGGTTCGGGGTATGGCGATTGGCGGTGGTAATGCCCTACTTTTAACCACCTTATTTGCCCTGCCCTATGTGCTGACGGAATCCATCGCTGGTCCTTGGATTGCCGCAGTTGTGGGCACCATTGGCAGTGGCGGCGTGTATATCATTTTTGCCAGCCTGATTGGTGGGCTGTCCCTGCAGTTGACGTTACCGCTCAGTCTAGTTTGCATCGCTTTGGGATTAACGATGGCCCAGTGGCGACCTATTTTGCTGTATCCCGTACAAGTCTTGTGGAATCAGTGCCTGTATCGCCTCGATACCCAAAGAACGGAGCATCAATCTAGCTACCTCCGATGGCATACGGTGTTTTGGGATGAGTTTCAATATTTGCCGTTAGTCGGGCTAGATCAGCATTTAGTCCTGGCTCTAGAGAGTTGGTCACGAGAGGGACAAGCAGCCATCGACTTTATTGATCACACACCGCAACGATGGGCGGCTCACCAGGCTCAAGTGGAGCTGAATATTCGTAAGTTAGAGCAATGCCAAACAATCGCAGATATCTGCCAGGTTCAGAAGAAGATTCTGGGTGAAGAGACGGAGGAAAGTTATCTATTCCGCATCTGTAAGCAGATGAGTTTGGATGTGGATGCTGCCTTACAGCAAAGGAGTTCCTACAATCAGCGGTTGGCTCTGAGTGCGATCTTGGAACGATTGGATGCTCAGCGGCAGGTGATACGAGGGGATGCGGCCTATGTCCTGCGACCAGCAAACAACGGCCATCGCACTGCCAGGTTCCGCACTATTTTTCAGGCCTGGCATCAGATCATTTCCCAACAGATTGAAACCCTCCAAACCGAGACGGACCAGAACCAAGAAATTGACTCGCCCTACATTATCGGTATCCCGTTAACCGGGCAACAAGCGCTGTTTGTGGGTCGGACAGACATTAGCCAGCGGATTGAACAACTAGTGCGCGATGATCGCAGTCCGGCTTTGTTGCTGTATGGGCAGCGACGTATGGGTAAAACATCACTGCTCAATAATTTGGGGCGTTTGCTCCCCCAGACGATTATTCCCTTGTTTGTGGATCTGCAAGGGTCGGCATCGCGGGCTCAGGATCATACAGGCTTTCTATATAACCTCGCTAAAGCCATGTCAGCCGCTGCAAACCAGTATCGCGGTGTTAAATTCCCCCCTTTGGAACGAAGCGATTTGGCGGTTGATCCATTTACCCAGTTTGAAGAATGGCTGGATCAGGTAGCGGTTCTGCTGGGCAATCGGACGGCATTGCTGGCCTTAGATGAGTTTGAAGTTTTAGTGGGTGCCTTTGAGCAGGGACGGTTCGATGAAGCAGCTATTTTGGGGATGCTACGTCATCTGATGCAGCATCGCCCTCAGTTTAAGGTCTTGCTCTCGGGCACTCATACCCTGGAAGCGTTCAAAAGTTGGGCTAGCTATCTGATTAACCTGCAGGTGGTTCCGGTCAGTTATTTGACGGGACCAGAAGCGCTGCAGCTGATCACAAGTCCTATCCCTGAGTTTGAGTTGCAATATGAGTCTGATGCAGTGCAGCGGGTAATAGCGTTAACCCACTGCCATCCTTTTTTGATCCAACTTCTCTGTGCTGAAATTATTGCCCTTAAAAATGAACAAGACGTTGCTATCCGACGGCGGGCATCCCTCGCAGATGTGGAAGCAGCGGTTCCCCAGGCTTTGACCAGTGCCAGTTTCTTCTTTGCCGATATTGAGCAAAATCATGTCAGTGCAGATGGATTAGCGATTCTGCGGTATGTGGCTGCGCAGGGAGAAGGAAATGGGGTTGCTGCTAGTGAACTCTCCCAATATCTAAACAAGCCAGTAGATGGCCTAATTCATCGCCTGATACAACGAGACCTTATTCAACCTATAAATGAAGGGTATTGCTTCCAGGTGGAGTTAATTCGACGCTGGTTTATAAGGTTCCCAAAAGCATAGACAATGCAAAAAAATCAGGCAAAGCCTTTTTCAAGAGAAGGTTAATCACGTTGCTTCAGTGATATCGAATCCTGAAACTCTTATAAAGAGAAATTATGATTTTTGTCTAAAAATCACTCTTAAAGCGAACGTTGATCATTAGAATATTGGCGACGGAGAGATCGATTTGAAGAAACATGCAAGCGTTGTAAATACTTTGTAAATTTTTGTTTTAATTGACATAATTTATAGATTTTGAGTCGATAAATGTGTATAGACACAAAATTGTATTCTGCAAAAAAGTCAACCAGATACTCGTGAAAGATTTTATTTTTCGGCTTCAATATAATCAGAAAAATCTCTATTTCTCTAAGTGGATAATTAAAGTGTCTTGATATGTGGAATAGAATTTGGGTTGTTTGACTTGCAATTTATTCTATTTATTGCACTCTCATCCATTAGAACGATAGTCATTAGTATAAATATCTTAAAAGCTTAAGTTGTCTATATTCATAGAGAATAAAATTGGAGGGAACTCTGTAGATCCATTGTAGAAAGGTAAAAATAAGATTTTTTAGTTGTAATTTTTAGACTCAATAAAGGTTGTTATATTGAATTATTGGGCAGTTTGTCGCGAATTCAAAAAACGAATGACAAGAAAAATACTCAGTCAACCCTAAATGTATTTTAATAAAAAATGCATCCTGAATTCAGTTATTTAAATATAAAAAAATAAAAGTTGTCAGGAAATTTAGCCAGAATATTTTTATGCAAAACTTGTGATTGATATAGCAGATAATTGTGAATCACAGGAGCATTTTTGAATTTCATACGAATTTATTTTGGTAAATCAATAATGGAAATATTAGCTTTTTTGTAAGTCAGAAAACCTCATCGTCAAGGAGAAAATACCTATGAATATTATGTTCATGCTCTATCGCTCAGGGAAATTGATTAGAAATATCCTATTAATGGCTTTTATGGTTGTACTCTACACCAGTGAAGCCAGAGCCCAAGACTTCCACGATCCTGAATCACTCTCCTGGAAGTTTCGCTATGGTGCTTCTGATTCTGCCTTTTCTAGGGTTTGGGAAAGCTATAAAGATGATGGATTTATTCCCATCGATATTGAAATGGATAATGGTGGAGCTGATTATTCAGGGGTTTGGCAAAAGAACACTGATGGTCGCCAATGGGCAAGTTGGCGTCGACTTACGTCCGATCAATTTCATGATAGGTGGAACGAATACCGTGAAAAGGGTTTTCGTCCAATTGATCAAGATGCTGAAGTGATTGATGGTCAATTACGCTACTCATTGATCATGGTTGAGAACAAAGAAGGACTGAATTGGGTTTCTAATCGTAACTTAACCAATGAGCAATTCTCTGAAAAATTTGAAGCAAACAAAGGAAAATTTAAGCCAATTGATATCGATGCGATCGAAGTACGCGGCCGTATGCTTTATTCCATCATCTGGGTTGAAAATACCTCCAACCAAGACTGGGTCGAACTACGAGATATGACTCCAAAGAACTATGGCCAAAACTTTGAAAAATACAGTGAGCAAGGCTATCGCGTTAGTGATCTAGATTGTTATGAACGCAATGGTAATTTAGCCTATGCTGCCATTTGGGAAAAGAATCAGCCCGGACGGGGCTGGGTTGCACTACGACAGATGTCTTCACAAGACTTACGGAATAACTGGCATAAGTATTCTGACCAAGGTATGCGCATTGTTGATATAGAAAAGTGTCCTTCCATCAATGGTAGGGGTACCCAATATGCTGCTGTCTGGCGTGAGAATAATACCCGCTATGACTGGAAAGGGCGCACTGACGCTCAAAAGGCGCTATCAGATTTTGCAGGCAATGCTAATATTCCCGGCGTGGGTGCAGCAATTATCCGCAATGGTAAGGTCATTTTTCAAAGCGGAGCTGGCTTTGCTGACAAAGATAAAAATATAACGGCACACAGCGGCACAATATATCGCCTTGCATCGATAGCTAAACCAGTGACTGGTACCTTGGCATACGACATGGAAGAGGCTGGTATTATCGACTTGGATGATCGCACTGATACTATTATTTCTGACCTAGGAACACAGCATGACCACACAGTTCGTCAGTTATTACAGAATCTGAGCTGTGTGAAGCATTACTCAGACGGGGATGATAACGGTACTCAAGTACAGTACAACTCGTCTCAATCTGCGCTAAATTCACATTTGGGCGGAGTTATCAAAACCAATACCTGGATTTCTACGGATTGCTCGCCGGGAGCGTTTATTTATTCTACCCATGGATATACACTAGCGGGTGCTGCATTAGAGATTGAAGCCGATGCAACCTTCGCTGATTTGATAAAAACTCGTATTGCTGATCCGTTGGGCCTCGATACGTTACGGGTTGAAGTACGTTCCTCTCCTGATTCTTCAGGAGAAAGAGCGACAATTAATGCAGGTTCTTCTAAGGTGAGCAATACACAGTTTGAGAACGTTAGCTGGAAGGCTGGTGGTAGCGGCATGGAATCCTCTGCCCGTGACCTTGCCCTTTTTGGTGATGGTGTTCTGCGTGATCGCTATTTCCCGAGAGCTACACGCGATATCATGTGGAGCGGGGGGACTATAAACGGCCAAGCCAATGGTTGGGATTTAAATAGCGGGCCAACTCAAGCTTCCAAGACAGGAAGCAACCAGGGATCTAACTCGCACATTCGCATAGATATTGCCAATGGAATAACTGTTGTCGCATTGACCAACACTAAAAATCCTTCTGTCAATACTAAGGTTTTGACCCAACAGCTCCTGGATATAGCACGCGCTAACCCATAAGTGAGACTCAATTCATACCAATTCGGGACATTTGCCAATTGACCTGTGTTCGAGATAAGCCAAAATTCTTATTCTGACGTGGCTGAAATCTTCATGCTCCCGTAGAGAGACCTCAAAAATGGGCTTGACCTGAGTTCAGGTCAATTCTTTGGAGAGATGGGTCAAGATTGAAAATAGCCTCTGGGAGTAATCATCCAATCTTGATGAAACCGAGTGGTTGCATTACCGATGATCACCGTACTGAGCATATCTACGGGCAGAGTATCCAGCTCAGCTAGCGTTCCCAAATGAGTAGTTTGGTCAGGACGATACACCGATCGCACCACGGCTACGGGAGTTTGTGGATCTCGATGTTGCAAACAGATTTGCTGAGCTTTGAGTAGATGTTCGATTCGTTTTTGCGATCGCGGATTGTACAGTGCCATCACAAAGTCGGCAGCAGCCGCAGCCTCCAAACGCTTTTCAATTACAGGCCAGGGAGTGAGCAAATCACTGAGGCTAATGGCACAAAAGTCATGCATTAATGGCGTACCGACCTGGGATGCAGCTGCTTGCAAGGCAGAAATACCGGGAAAAATTTGGACGTTAGGAGTCTGTCCATCCCAATCATTCTGTTGCAACGCTTCCATCACCAAGCCGGCCATGCCATAGATACCGGCATCACCAGAAGAAATCACGGCAACAGTCAGGCCCCACTGAGCTAAATCGATGGCTCGTTGGGCGCGTTGGCGTTCTTGGGTAATGGGGGACTGTTCGATGATTTGACCGGGACGAAACTGCGATCGCACCAAATCCACATAGAGGGTATAACCAATCACTACATCTGCTTGAGTAATGGCAGTTTTGGCCGCAGGGGTCATTTGCTCTAGAGCACCCGGCCCCGTTCCCACTAGCAGCAGTTGTCCCGTTCGCCCAATATATTCCTGCGCAGCTTGAGCGATGGCAATGGTGACCGCTCCAGGTTGTGCCGGGTCTTTGAAGATTTGCTTGGTGACCAGTAGGGTGGTTTGCTGGGCAGCTTTAAGGACAGCGGCTTCAGCCACGCTGGATGTCCCCACTTCGGCCTTGACGACCTCGGAAGGGGTGGGGACTTCTACGGTCTTTAAGTCTTCAGGGGAATAGCATTGCAGAGGCCAGTTGGCCTGTTGGCAGAGGTCCACTAACCCGACTTCATCCGCTTTCAGGTCTAGGGTGGCAATCCCAGCAATTGCCTGCCAAGCCAGTTGATATTGTTCACAGACTTGGTGCAGGGCCTGTTCCATCAGCTGTCTGGAGGTGCCTCGCTCACAACCTATGCCTACCCAGAGAACGCGAGGATGCCATTGGACGGTGGCTTGGTCTGAGGATAGGGCTTTAGAGCTGATCCAAATTTGGGGCGATTCGGTATCGCTAACGAATTTATAGGTATGAGATGGGGGTAAATGGGACTGCCATAGTTCTGAGCCAGCGGCTTGGTGAACAGTGACGGCTTCACCTCGGGCAATGGCACCAGCGATAGCGTTCCAGTCCCCAGCCCCTCGTTGCCAACCAAAGGGGATGCCGAGGGTATCAATGCTGGGCAAGTTAGCGGCATTGCTAGCCCCAGTAAGGATGGGGATAGCTCCGATCTGTTGGGCGAGGAGCTGGGTAAGTTGGTCCGCTCTCCCCAGGTGACCACTGCAGAGGCTGAGCACGAATTGGCCGGGTTCATCAAGGACGACAACGGCAGGATCTTGGGATTTGTCGGTTAGGAGGGGGGCGATTAGGCGAACAACGGCTCCAGTGGCGAGGCAAAAAATCAGTCCCTGGTGGTCGTTCCACAGGGTTTGGAGATGGTCTTTCAGAGAGCCTGTGTAGCCTTGGGTGTGGGGGAGGTGGGCAAGGGAGGCGGGGACCCAGAGGGTGGCTCCGGTTTGTTGGCAGAGGGGATGAAGGGTATGGACGGCGTTGGGGGTGGTGGCGAAGGCAGCTAAGGGCTGGAAGGCTTGAAGCAAACGTTGACTCAAGGGAATGTTCCGGTTAGGGCTAAGGGAGAAATATTAGGATAACAACAGGACTGAACCATAAATAGCCACAAGGCTGATTTTTGCCATGACCCTATCACCTGTGACGCTGCAACTCCCCTCATCTGTTTCGATGACGGATGAGCAGTTTTTTGAGTTTTGTCAGATGAATCAGGCGCTCAGAATTGAGCGCGATCGCACTGGAGTGATTTCCATTATGTCTCCCACTGGCTCTGAAACGGGCAATCGAGAAGTCAATATTTTGGGGCAGTTGTGGAATTGGGCGGAGCGGGATGGCAGTGGGTTGGTGTTTAGTTCGAGTGCGGGGTTTAAGTTATCCAGTGGGGCAGAAAGATCGCCGGATGCGGCTTGGATTAGTCTGGAGCGGTGGCAAGGGCTAACGTTGGAACAACAGCAGCGGTTTGCGCCGATTTGTCCTGATTTTGTGGTGGAGCTGCGATCGCCTTCGGATAGTTTGCAGCCGTTGCAAGACAAGATGACGGAATATTTAGCGGAGCCGGGATGTCGATTGGGGTGGCTAATTGATCGGCATCAGCGCCGGGTATTTGTGTATCGCCCTCAGCAAGACATTGAGTGCCTGCAGAGTCCAAGTCAGATCAGTGCTGAGCCTGAATTGTCAGGGTTTGTGTTGAATTTGACGAAGGTTTGGTGAGTCTGGGCGTGGGACGACTTTTTTGAGAACCATTGATGCTGCGAACAGGTTGCTTACGCTTCCCCAACCAGCCGTTTTAGTTCAGCATGATCGTCCTGTTGCTGTACATTCCAAATATCGTAGTCAGCCTGCATCCGCATCCAGGTCAACGGCTCTAGCCCCAGGACTCTAGAGAGCCGGACGGCCATGTCCGAACTGAGGGCAATTTTGCCATTAATTAAGCGTGAGAAGTTGCTTGGGCTGACGTTTAGGGCTTTGGCAACATCCGTTAGGGTTAAGTCGTTGGGTTTGATAAATAGCCCCTGAATCACTTCGCCAGGATGGGGTGGATTGTGCATCAGCATCAGTGATAGTCCTCATAATCAAGTTTTAAAACGTCTCCATCGACAAATTCAATTGAAATTTGTGCTCGGGCCTATCGACGTTTTTGTCAGCGGTATAAACCCAAGCCCAAACCACCCCAGAGAAACCATTGGGGAACAAAGTTGTTGGTGAAACTGAAGTTGAGACGGAAACTGCGCAAACCCTCCCCTGGGCAAACTCGGTTGCCTTGGGATGATTGGGAGGGTTTAGATCCTGAGATTCAAGCGGTGGCAATGAAGTTTGTATTAGCGAATTACTGGAATCCGGAGGTGGTGAGAACTCAATTCGACTCAAATTTCATACCACCATTGATAGAAATTAGGGTTGATAAAGAATCTTTGAAAAGATCGATTTTGTGTTGATGTATGTATCAAACAATGCTTCTACAATATTCAGGGCTATTTTGTGCAAACGTCTACAAGTCTGCACGTGCGAGAAGAGAATTCGTCACCCCCAATTCACTACGCCAATACATTTCTCCCCTCCTGTGAGCTGTGGGAAGTTCTCCAGTGATTTGGTTGAGGTCAAAAGTGAGTTGGTGAATAGGTAGCCACTTGCCTTTCTTTCTCCAGCCAACACAATCACCAAACTTGTCCCAATCACTATTGAAAAATCTAGGACTACCACATTTTTCCCAAATTTGCTTTTGCACACTGAAACCCCATTTTCCCTCACTGTATTTCACCCATAGATGATCCAGAATTTGTAGATCTTCATAAGGAAAAGTCTTCAAGTCATCGGCATCAAACCATTGCCCATCTTCTTTACCCACCGTAGTAATCATCAAGCGATAGGTTTCTTGATCGGCTTCTTGCCAATGTTGTGTTTTCAGCAATTCTTCCAAGGTTTGATACTTAGAATCTTGGATAATGGCAGACAGACTGTGTATGTCTACTTTGTCTGGTTTAGGATATTCCTTCAGGCAAACTGCTGCTAACTCCGCTGCTTCACTGTCTTGCTCACAAGCTTTAGTAATTACCTCCTGAAGCCTGGTGGGGGGCAGTTGAGCTGTATAAAGCAAAACGGTCTCTCGCCATTTGGCTTCGTTCCAGTTCCCTAACACCAAATTTGTATAGGGGTGACCATCTGCAGCCCCCTGAGGAATAGCTAACTGGTTAGCAGCAAAAAATCCTTGAAAACTTAAATGTGGAAATTCGTACTCCCCTTTCTCCCGTTCCACCAACAGCTCACTCACCTCAACCACTTGCTTAACCCATTCTTCAGCACTCACCTGCTCCTGTTGCCAAACTGGGAAATGGCGTAAAAATTCTTGTAAAGATGAATGGGCAATCGTTATATGCTGTTCTTTCACCATCTTGAGAGCAATTTTTTGCAAAATCCCCATGCTTTTAGAGAAAGACAAGTGCATGGGGATAAAGCGGGCTTTGGGACGGTCATCGAGCTGTAATTTGCAAATCCCTTGGTATAGCTCAAGTCGCTGCCGAGGGAGTTGTGTGGATGGGGCCAAACGATGAAATGTCACCAGCATATTGAGCAGCAGTGGATTCTCCGCTATCTCGCCTAGCTCTTCTCGTCGCTGGCGCAATTGGCTAATCAGATCTGCTGCTCGGTTCTCAGCCACTTGATCGGCATGTTTACGCTGCTTTCGACTACGGAAACATCTTTCCTGGCAGATGTACCACCGTTTAATAAAGCTCTCTTGCTGCTGTTCTGAAAACTTATTGATAAAAATGGGCACAGCAGGCTTTTGGGCTGTGTAGTCTTTATATCCGGCTGGGCGCGAAGTCAGGATAAAGACCGCTTCCTTATAGTCCTCCATCTGCTTACTGATCCAACGACTTACCTTGCTGCGCTGATTTTCAGGAACTTCGTCAAACCCATCCAATAGCACCAATACTGAGCCACTCTCTAGCTGTTTCTGCGCCCAGGCTGGGGGGCATTTCTCAGAGACATGGTTGAAAAGCTTTGGCAGATGAATCTCTGTAATCAGTTGAGGAAGACTCGGCAAAGTTTCTAACTTCCAAGTCTGTGCAAAATTTCTCAAACGCAACAGAATAGGCGTTAGTTTTGGCGCACCCCGGCGTCGATATTTCTCTTGGGCATAAATCAAAATAATATGTCGCAGCAAGGTTGTTTTGCCCATCCCGCCCTTGGCAAGAATCACCATTCTCTTGAACTTGCGATCTTGACGAGTTCTCCCCAACAATCGCCAGATATCCAAAGAATCTGGTTTAGAAGCAGTCTCTGTTGCCAGTGGGTTCCCTTTACGATGCTCACCAAACTCCATAACTCCAGCACCACTCAGATCTAAAGGCACAAAAACCTCTTCTAAAAGTGGAATTGCAGTGTTATCTGGGTTAAAACCTTCAGTAATTGCTTCCTCGCAAAGATTAGCCTGACGTTGAAGATATACACGGGTAAAATCTGACCGAAACGCTGCCCAAGTATTGAGCAGAGATTGCTCGGCCATATTGATGCTCCAATCCAGAACCTGATCAATCTTCGGAGCTAATTTTTTCCCAATTTTGATGGCTAACCAAATACTAGCAGCGCCAATAAAACACAAACCTGCATCAGTCCATTGATTCTCTCGTGCTTTAGTAATACCGACGAAAGATAACGCTCCTGGAGCACCAAAAGTGACTAACTTATTGTCTAGTAACTCAAAAACCTTCTCGATATTGGTAGGCGTATAATTGAGCGAATCTTCAGGCATAACGACTACAAGCACAAATCTACCTATAGTTTTAAACCTGTACTGCCTGGAATAAGCCTTTTCTTAAAATAAAGTCGCTATTTTTTGGCAGCAGACCAACATGAATTAGCCATAGAACAGCACTAGGAATCGTAGAAATAGGATGCTAATTCTGAGATAGGTATGTATGGGCTTGCTTGCCGAAAAATCGCACGGCAAGTTCACGTCGAAAGTTGCTTGTGGTTAGGAATCGTCAGTGTTTGCTTGCCCATCTCTGTCAAACGTTGCAGCTTAATATGACTGCTTGGGATAGTGAAACTATTGCTAGGATGGAAATCGAATCTCATTAGGACTCTAATTTAACCGTGCCCCCCATAAAGCGAATCCAAGCTGATATCGAAGCACTTTCTCCTGAAGATTTTGTCCGATTAAGAGAGTGGTTTGCCCACAAAGATTGGCAACTGTGGGACCAACAGCTAGAAGCTGACGTTGCAGCAGGTAAACTGGATTTCTTGCTTGAAGAAGCAATGGCAGCCAAATCCCAAGGCCAACTTCAAGATCTATAAGTGCATCGAACGACACCACAGTTCTGGAAACGGTTTTCGACCCTGCCCCAAACAATCCAGAACCTAGCCCGAAAAAACTTTGACCTACTCAAAGCTGATTCATCCCATCCTTCTCTCAATTTCAAGAAAGTCGGTAAATATTGGTCAGTAAGAGTCGGCCTCAGTCATCGTGCTCTTGCTGTAGAAGACGGCCCAGACTTTATCTGGGTCTGGATTGGGGGCCATGATGAATATGACAGACTAATTCGCTAATCTAAGAAATATTCCTTATTCTCTTTGAACTATCATTTATCTGGATTTATCCCAAGACTGCTGCAAGAGCTGGCTGGGCAACCAGACCAAATTCTGCCGGGTCTTCTCCATCTAGATGTAGGCTAACCGCCTCAACCAAATTCTGTGATACTTCATCCAAGGTTTTACCCTGAGTCACCACAGCAATTTCCATACACTCAGCCACGTAACTTTCTTCTTCATCTAATCGAATGTAGGCATGTATATTTTGCTGCAAAGGGTTCACGCTAGAGTCCTTTCAGTTGAGATATTGTGATTCTAGCAGCAGCTTTGGGAGGCTATTCCTAGATGTCTCGTTCATCTCCCAATCAAGTCAACCACGATAAGGTAAATCAATAGCGTTAGCCTTATCCCATTGGCTGCAAAAGAGGTATTTTTAGTGATGCAAGAGTGATAAGGGAGAAATATTAGGATAACAACAGAACTGAACTATAAATGGCCGCAAGGCTAATTTTTGCCATGCCCCTATCACCTGTGACGCTGCAACTCCCCTCATCTGTTTCGATGACGGATGAGCAGTTTTTTGAGTTTTGTCAGCTGATCAATCCCTGAGAATTGAGCGCGATCTCACTGGAGTGATTTCCATGATGTCTCCCACTGGCTCTGAAACGGGCAATCGAGACGTCAATATTTTGGGGTAAGAACTGGGCGGTGTGGGATGGTAGGGGGATGGTGTTTAGCTCTAGTGCTCCTAGTCGACTACCCTAGAGCAACATCTAGATACATCATCATTACAAACCCCAGCATGATACCGAGGGTACCTTCCTGTTGAATGCCCTTACGGCTGGTTTCGGGGATAATTTCATCACTAATGACAAATAGCATAGCTCCTGCAGCAAAGGCCATTGCCCAGGGCAATAGGGGTTGGGCCAGGCTGATAATACTAGCCCCCACAACACCGCCGACAGGTTCTACTAAGCCCGTAAGAAAAGCTACCCCCAAGGCATAAAGTGACGAGTAGTTGAGCGATCGCAAGGCCACAGCCACAACAAGTCCTTCAGGTATATTCTGCAAGCCAATGCCAATGGCAAGCGCAATCCCACTCGACAGGGAACCTCCACTAAACCCAACGCCTACCGCCATTCCTTCTGGGAAATTGTGAAGGGTAATCGCGACCACAAATAGCCATATGCGAGCCAAATTAGAAGTGGAGGGGCCTTCCTGGCCTTTGAAAAAATGTTCATGGGGAAAGTTGTTATGGGCCAGCCACAAGAACCCACCTCCTAGCAAAATACCCAACACCATAATTAGGGCAGCCTGGGTTTCGGTATTGCCTTGGCCTATTGCTAAATCTGTTCCTGGCACAATCAGAGAAAAGGCCGTGGCTGCCAACATAACACCGCCACCAAAGCCGAGAAAAATACCTTGCAGGCGATCCGTCAGAGTTTTGATGAATAATACAGGCAATGCACCGATGCCGGTTGCCATACCAGCCCCTAAACTAGCGACTGACCCCATCACGATTAGATTCATACAGCCTGCTCCAAAGATTGTTGCATTTGGGATTAACCTGAGTACAATTCCATCACTTTAGAAATAGGCATTCGGGATAATGCGGCCAGAGTGAGGGCAGACCGATGGCCTCGATCCAAATGTTCTGCGCCTGCACAGGCGATCATCGCGGCATTATCTGTACAAAGAGATAAGGGGGGAAAGAGAACCTGAAGATTTTTTTTCTGGGCCGCTGCTGATAACTGATCCCGCAGGGCACTATTTGCAGCAACGCCACCGCCAACGGCAATGGTGAATAGACCATGGTCCACCGCACAGTTGATGGTGCGGCGAGTTAATGCTTTGGCAACAGTGTGTTGAAAGCTGGCGGCAATATCAGCAACCGGGAGGTCTTCACCTCGCTGTCGAAGGGATTCTACCAAACGGAGAACGGCTGTTTTTAGGCCACTAAAGCTAGAGTCATAAGGATGAAAGCCGCCCTCAGGTAAAGAGATTTTCCCTTCAGGTAAGTTAAACGCCTGGGAATTGCCTGATATGGCAATCCGGTCAATGGCAGGTCCACCGGGATAGCCTAAGTCCAGCAGGCGAGCAACTTTGTCAAAGGCTTCACCAGCCGCATCGTCTCGGGTTTGGCCTAGGGTATGGTATTGGCCACAGCCTTCCACCTGAATCAGGCTAGTATGGCCTCCTGACACTAATAAGCAGAGAAAAGGCGGTACTAAATCAGGATTTTGGAGGTAGGATGCGCAAATATGTCCTTCTAAATGGTGAACCCCAATCAGGGGTTTGTGGTGCAGCATCACTAAGGTCTTGGCGGCGGTTAACCCCACGAGCAATGCTCCTACCAGTCCTGGCGCACAAGTCACAGCAATGCCATCAATGTCTTGCCAGTCTGTTTTTGCTTGGGATAATGCTTCTGCAACCACATCATTGATGGATTCCACGTGGTGGCGAGAGGCAACCTCTGGTACCACACCTCCATAGGGCCGATGAATGTCGATTTGGGACGCAACAATATTACTTAAAATGTGACGTTTTTTTACAACTGCAGCGGCAGTTTCATCACAACTCGTTTCAATTGCTAAAACTGTTGCCATA
>NZ_JANQOY010000199.1 GCF_028285565.1 Acaryochloris sp. IP29b_bin.148 | reverse complement strand
TGCTTTCGATAACCCTGATGCTGCTCGAACTTCCAATATGGTGGACAGATTGATGAATTATCAAGACCGTCTGTTAAGGACGATGCAGTACTTTCACGGCTCTAAAGATGCGGCTCGATTGTACTTGAGGTCCATGGCATTGATCTGGAATTTCCACCCTTATGGCCAGAGAACAACATCAAAAGATCCAGAGCGCTGTTCTCCCTTCAAAGATCACAACGGATTTCAGTACCACGACAACTGGCTACAGAATCTACTAATTGCAGGTTCAATGAATGGTTATAGGCAGTGACTTTCATGCCTCTCCACAAAATCCGAAAGAACGAGAGATAGTGCAGATCGGTACCTTTAGGTAATAAACAAGCAAAAAACAACTTTGCCGAAAATGGAAGCTAAGGGTCTTAAATATAGTCATGGAAAGCCTTTTATTCTCGTGCTCAAGCTTAATGTAGTTTGCCTAAAATGAGTTGTTTTAGGCAAAGTTTTTGCGAAGTGATGAATTCTAGCAATATTTGCCCATGATCTATACCCTATATACTTTGTAGAGTTTATATGGCACTAAATTACACGTATCTCGGCTCAACCCGAATACCTGTTGAATCTAGCGCGAATACCAGGGGAGATAAATTATGATCTTCCTATTCAGATGACCTTGGGAACATAAATCAGAAAAATAGATAGGTAAAAGCTATGTTCATTGAATAGCAGTAGTTTTAGTGTAAATCTTTAATAAGAGATAGCCAATAAAATCAAAAACCTCGCTGAGGCTATAGCTAGAGAATCAGAGAATAGTATTCCTGGTGAAAAATAGTATTTGCAATGTGATTTCATTCAAAAAAAGTGATTTCAAAAGCTCGATCTCTGATCTTAGAGTGTATAGCTAGAGGACTTTTGAGGTCTATATGTCCTAATCTCGTAGATTTGTTGGAATACCCCCTACCTGGTCAAGCTCCTCAGCGTTGCTGCCAAGGGAATACCTTCTTCATGAAGAACTGAACTATGTGCGGTCGCCCTGGCTAACCACCCCTGACACTTTCACTGAAGGAGCGTTTATGATCGTCTTGTAATGCATTTTCATGTAGCTGACTCTTGCCCATGGCCCACATTCTGATCGTAGAGGATGAACCTCGGATTGCCTCCTTTATTGAGAAAGGCCTCAAGAGTCACGGTTATACCACCACTGTTGCTGGAGAGGCGGATGAGGCGTTGTCTTTAGCACTCAGCGGCCGATTTGATCTATTAATCTTAGACTTGGGATTACCGGACAAAGATGGCCTAGAGGTGCTTGAGGAGCTTCGGGGGCAAGGGGCGAGGTTACCCGTGCTTATTCTGACGGCCCGAGATGATATTCAAGACAAAGTCACTGGCTTAGAAGAGGGTGCTGATGACTATATGACCAAACCCTTCCGGTTTGAAGAGCTACTAGCACGGGTTCGGGTTCGTCTCCGGGCAGTGACTGCCTTATCTCCAGAATCAGAATCCCTAACATTGAAAGCCCATAATGTGATATTGGATTTGCGCACCCGCAAGGTGAAGGTAAACGACCAGTGGATTGAACTACCCGCCCGTGAGTTTATCTTGGCGGAGACTTTTTTCCGGCATCCAGGCCAAGTCCTCAGTCGTCAGCAACTGTTGGATCGTGTTTGGGGCTATGACTACGATCCAGGGTCCAATATTGTTGATGTCTATGTAGGCTATCTGCGAAAAAAATTAGGTAACAGCCTGATAGAAACTGTTCGTGGGGTTGGTTATCGACTGCTGACATAGAATATTTCGCAAAGATGAAAAGATTCTCATGTTGCTCGCGATCTGATTGAGCTAAAGTCAGACGAATAGTCCTTAGCAATACTCCAGCAATGTTGGAGTCATAATCAAATTTATGAAACGGGTTCTCCTGGTCGAAGATGAAGAACGAATAGCCCGTTTCGTCGAAAAAGGGCTACTTCAGTACGGCTATACTCCAACCATTGTTACCGATGGTCAACAAGCCCTGGAGCAAATCTATCGAGCAGTCTATGATATTGTCTTACTCGATTTGGGACTGCCTGTTGTTGATGGCTGGACAGTATTAAAAACCTTGCGTGCTCAGGGTTTAACAGTCCCTATTATTGTAATTACCGCGTTGGTTGATCAAGGCGATCTCGTTCTTGCATCAGGTGCCAATGACTTTATTGGTAAACCCTTTCAGTTTTCAGAACTACTGGGCATGATTGAACGCATTCTACCCCAAGAATAGGGATGAATCTATAGCCTTTTGCCTTTGATTGGAGGTGCATCGTTTTGCCTCGTTAGGAGGCAAGTTCAAAGAATTTTTATGAGCGCTTTTTCATGAAGCTGTTCTCATGAAACCTTTCTCACATAAGTTTCATTGAACCTTCACTCCCCTTTGTCACGGTGTAGATAACGGAACAGTGCAGTTAGGAGAGGTTTATTATCAATGAACATTTGTGTAATTGGTACTGGATATGTGGGTTTAGTCACGGGTGTTTGCTTGGCTGTAACCGGGCACTCTGTTCTATGTATTGATAACAATGCCGCCAAAGTCAAACTGATGCAGTCGGGACAGTCGCCAATTTATGAGCCCGGCCTTGACGAACTAATGCAGTCAGCCATGCAGTCAGGTCAGCTTTCGTTTTCAACAGACTTAGCGGCTGGGGTTGATCATGGCAAAGTGATTTTTATTGCTGTAGGCACCCCTGCCTTACCTACTGGGGAAAGTGATACTCGGGCTGTGGAAGTCGTAGCTCGTGGCATTGGTAACCATCTGAATGGCGGTTACAAGGTGATCGTTAATAAGTCTACAGTTCCCATCGGTTCTGGGGACTGGGTTAAACAACTTGTTTTAGATGGGGTCGCTGAGCGGGGACAATCTATTACTGGATTCGATGTGGTGAGTAATCCGGAATTTCTGCGGGAAGGCTCAGCCATTTACGATACCCTCAACCCTGATCGCATTGTTTTAGGGGGGAATAGCGATACTGCGATTCAACAGATGCAAGACCTTTACCTGCCGATTATCCAGCGTCATTGTGCAGAAGATCCGAACTTGCCGCCTGTACCCGTGGTGGTGACGGATTTGGCGTCTGCCGAAATGATTAAGTATGCGGCCAATTCGTTCTTGGCGACCAAGATTAGCTTTATCAATGAAGTCGCGAATATTTGCGATCGCGTCGGTGCAGATGTCACCCAGGTTGCGACAGGGATTGGGCTGGATAGCCGGATTGGACCTAAATTCTTACAGGCTGGCATCGGTTGGGGCGGTTCTTGCTTTCCCAAGGATGTGGCTGCCCTGATTCATACAGCGGCTGATTATGGCTATGATGCTCCCCTCTTAAAAGCTGCCGTCACCACTAATCGCAATCAACGACTACTCGTGGTTGAAAAACTACAACAGGTCTTGAAAATTCTCAAAGGTAAAACCATTGGTTTGCTGGGCCTCACCTTTAAGCCCAATACCGATGACCTCCGAGATGCCCCGGCAATAAATATGATTGCCCAACTCCATCGCTTAGGTGCCAGGGTCAAAGCCTACGATCCGCTCCTTTGCTCCGGGGCCCATCCCGCAGATTTAGAACATGTGGAGTTAGTGTCTGGTCCAGTGTCTTTAGCGATGGGTTGTGATGCCTTGGTCTTAGTAACAGACTGGCAGGAAATCCTGTCCTTGGATTTTGGGTCTTTAGCAGCGGTGATGCCAACCCCCATCTTGGTGGATGGTCGCAATGCCTTAGATCCAAAAACACTGGTTCAAGCGGGCTTTCAATATGTGGGCATGGGTCGTCCAACTCTAGCCCTGCCAAGGGTTCAATCAGAACGGCAGCTTCAAACTGCTTAATCCCCTTTTATCGACTGATCTATTTCTTCGAGGACCGTTCAATGAGACTGATGGTTTACTCTCATGACGCATTCGGTCTCGGCAATCTCCGCAGAATGCTATCCATCTGTGAGTACCTGCTGAAGCACCAAACAAACCTATCGATTTTGCTAGTGTCTGGCTCGCCGATGCTACAAGCTTTCCGGTTGCCCACAGGACTGGATTACATTAAACTTCCCTGCCTCAATCGGGGACAGTCAGGAGCCCTCTCCGCCAAATATCTGGGGACAGCGTTAGAGGAAACCCTACAATGGCGTTCCCATCTCATCCATTCAGCAGCCCTTCACTTCAAACCGGATGTGGTGCTGGTGGATAAAAAGCCCTATGGAATTGAGCAGGAGTTACTGAGCACCCTGGAATATCTCGAAGCTCACCTGCCCAACACTAAAAAAGTGCTCCTCCTCAGGGATATTTTGGATAGTCCGGCTAAAACGATTGGTGAATGGAAACCACAGGGGTACTATCAGGCGATTCAAACCTGGTATGACCAAGTTCTTGTTGTCGGTATGGCTGAACTGTTTGATGTGGCTCAAGAGTATCAGTTTCCCTTGCCGGTTGCGAACAAAGTTCGTTATTGCGGTTATATTCGCAAATCCTTTCAGGGACTCAATCGAACACAACTTCGTTGGTTCCTACGGATAAAGCCCTCCGAGAAGTTGGTGGTGGTAACGCCAGGTGGCGGAGAAGATGGCTATCCCCTGGTGAAGGCTTACCTTGCAGGGTTGAACTATCTACCGACCCAGGTGAAGTTGCGGAGTGTGATTCTTTGTGGTCCTGAGATGCCCTTATCTCAGCAACAAGAACTCCAGAAACAAGCTTTGCAATATCCTGGCGTCGAAGTTCAGGTGTTTACGGATTATCTCCTCGGTTATTTAGATGCTGCGGATGCCGTTGTCTCCATGGGGGGGTACAACACCCTGACTGAAATCTTGGCCTTGAACAAACGTACGGTTGTGGTACCTCGGACAACCCCGTCCCAGGAGCAGTTGATTCGGGCGGAACGGTTTATGCACAACGGATTGATTCGAGCGATTCACCCGGATCATCTGCAGCCAAAAACCCTAATGCAAGCCGTCATCGCCCAACTGGGGGATCGAACAACTCCGTCTTTGGATCTCGATTTCAACGGCCTACCCAATATTGCTGATCAGTTGTCAAACCTGTTCGGTTGTCACCCGCATCGAGAACCAGCTTTGGCCTAGGGGCGTTTACGGAGCTGCCATTCAAACTTTTATAGGATATTTGTCATGAAAAAACTGATGTTTTATTGCCAGCACATTCTGGGTATGGGACACCTGATCCGCAGTATGGAAATTGTGCGGGGCCTAGTGAATGACTTTGAAATTTGCTTTATCAACGGGGGGGAAGTGATTCAGAATTTCCAAGTGCCCCAAGACGTCACGGTTGTTAATTTACCGGCGATCAAAACAGACACGGAGTTTCGGGAGTTGCGCCCAGTCGATGCGTCCTTGAGTTTGGAAGCGGTGCAGGAAACCCGCAAGGATCTACTACTCAACCAAATCGAGACCTTCCAGCCTGATGTACTGATGGTGGAACTCTTCCCCTTTGGCCGGCGACGATTTTCCTTTGAGTTGATTCCCCTAATGGAGGCTGCCAAGGCCAGGGGCACCAAAGTGGTTTGCAGCTTGCGCGATATCGTGGTGACCAAGCAAGATCAAGCCCGCCATGAGGCCAAAATTTGCCGACTGATGAATCAGTACTTTGATCAATTACTGATTCATGGAGACCCCAACTTACATCCCCTTGAGGACAGCTTCTCTCGGGTGGCAGATCTGAATTGTGAGGTTCACTATACCGGGTATGTGGCCCAACAGCCCGAAACCAATCGACTGACGCTGGTGGATCGATGGGCCTTGAGTCGGCAGGCTCCCATGATCCTCGTCAGTGTGGGAGGGGGGCGATTTGGACATGAGTTGTTGAGGGGCATGGTGGGTGCCGCGGAATATTTGTCAGCGCGTATTCCCCATCATATTCAGATGTTTACGGGGCCTTTTATTCCTGAGTCCGTTTTTTGGCAGTTAAAACAAGCGGGCTGGGATTGTCCGAAGCTGCATATTCATCGCTATACCCCCAATCTGCTGGCCTATATGCAGCAGGCGGATCTTTCCGTCAGTATGTCGGGGTACAACACCACCATGAATATTCTGACCACAGGGGTCAATGCGCTGATGCTGCCGTTTACGGGCAATGATGACCAGGAACAAACCATGCGGGTGCGTCGATTAGACGAGTTGGGGGTAGCTCAGATGCTGCAGATGGGTGATGTGGCCCTTCCAGACCGCTTAGCCCAGCGAGTAGAAGCGGCTCTGGAGTCAACGCCTCAATCCACTCAATTTGATCTGGATGGGGTACGGCAAACGGCTCAGCGAGTGCGATCCCTCGTTTATGACACGACACCTGCTATTGCTGCTTAAAAAGTTCGAGAGAGCCTGATGATGAAGATCCTATTTTATTGCCAGTATTTGGCTGGAATGGGCCACTTGGTCCGCAGTACTGAAATTATTCGCAGTTTAGTTCCAGACTTTCAGGTTGGTCTGGTGATCGGGGGTGAACCGATTGAGCAGTTCCAGGTTCCAGATGGAGTGGAGGTGGTCTATCTCCCTGCTCTGCGGGAAGAAGCGGGCGAATTGATTGCCCTTGATCGTTCAGTTGAATTGGTAAAGGTCGCTCGCCGACAACGGCTGCTTACCCTATTCGATCAATTCCAACCGGACTGTGTGATTACAGAATGCTTTCCCTTTGGGAAGTACAAAATGGCTTTTGAATTGCTGCCCTTGTTGGAGCAGGCAAAGGCGACCCAAGCCAAAGTGGTCTGTAGCCTTAGGGATTTGATTATGACGCAATCCCTAAGTGAGCAGGGACTGGCCCGCAAACAGGCTCGGATTCTAGATCAAATTCGCCAGTTCTATGATTTGGTGCTGTGCCATAGCGATCGCAACCTCCAATCCCTAGAGGCTTGCTTTCCCGCTGCCCCTGCCCTCCCCTGCGAAGTCTTCTACACCGGGTACGTAGCCCAATCCCTAGTAGTCTCGTCCGAGCACCAGCAGAACCTACAATCCCCTCGGATTGTCGCCAGTGTAGGTGGGGGGCGATACGGCTATTCCTTATTAAAGGCAATCTGTGAAGTGGGACCGCTTCTCCAACAGGCCATTCCTCATCGGATTTATGCCTTTGCAGGGCCGTTTATGCCGGAGACAGACTTTGAGTCCCTCCAGGCTCTAGCAACTCCCCAACCCAACATCACCCTGCAACGATTTACCCCCCATTTAATAAGTTTCCTGGATGGGGCCGATTTATCCATCAGTTTGGGGGGATACAACACCACGATGAATGTGTTGACGACCCAGGTTCGGTCCCTGATCCTGCCTTCCCCTTCCCCAGACCAAGTTGATGAGCAATGGCTCCGGGCCTCTCGTCTGGCCCAACTCGGGGCAGTTTCGATGTTATCTCCAGACCAGCTTTCTCCCTCAGCTTTGGCCCATACCATCCTCCAACATTTACAAACAGCTCAACCGTCCCATGCCATTAATCTCAAGGGGGCTGAAAACACAACTCGACGATTGCGCCAGCTTTGTGATCAGACCATTGCCCTTTCTCGTTAATTAGACCCGTTAGGAGAACCAGAAAATGAAACGCAAGATTTGTATCACTGCCTTGGAATTTCCCCCTGATATTGGCGGGGTGGGTGAGTCGGTTCAACGGATTTCCCATATGCTGATCGATCTGGGCTTTGAAGTCCATGTCGCGGTATTTCGGGCCGTTTTCCGTGAGCAACGTGCCCAGGCCGCAGTCGGAGAATTTCAACGCCCTAGTTGCCAAACCACCCACCAAGAGGGTGTAACGGTCCATCGCTTACAGCCCGCTGTCCGGTCTACCCAAGCCAAGGAGCAAGACTATTTCTGCGACCTATATGGACAATTACAGCTTCTGCATCGCCAGTATCAATTTGATGTCCTCCATGCCTTTTTTATTAACGAAATGGGTTTTCTGACGACCCTGTTAGGACAAGAAGCAGGCATTCCCGTCATCAATAGTGTACGGGGCGCAGATTTGCATAAACATGCCTTTAGCCCACAGCAGTTTGGTCAAATTACCTGGACCCTAGAACAGTCTGCTTGGACCACCTTTGTCAGTCGGGATTTAATGCAGCGGGCTAGGGCTTTAGTGCCCAGCATTCAAACCAAATCGTCTGCGTTTAGGAATGCGATCGCACCTCTCGATTTCAGCAATTTACCTCAGCCAGCACTAGCCAACAAACTTCAGGGAACCGTCATTGGCTCTGTTGGTAGTTTCCGGGATAAGAAAGGTTTGGAATATTTGCTGGATGCCTGTCAATCTTTGAAACTCAACACCCCATTAACCCTGCTATTTGTGGGTGATTTCGTTGCCAAAGAGCGCGAATACTGGCAGCAGGTCATTGAAAATAGCGGCTTAGCCAATCAGATTGTAATTACCGGAAAAGTCAGTCGCACAGAAGCCTTGGCTTACCTGCCTTATATGGATATTTTTGCCATCCCTTCCCTCCATGATGGCTGCCCTAATGCCTTACTAGAAGCGATGCTAGCGGCTAAAGCGGTGGTCGGCACCCATGTCGATGCCATTGGCGAAATCCTGGAAGATAACGTTAATGGATTGGTAGTCAATCCAGCTGATAGTGCTGCCCTAGCCCAGGCCCTAAAATCCCTGATGACCCAGCCCCAACTTCGCGAACGACTCGGATTAGCGGCGAGAGAAACCGTCCTCCAGAAAATGGCCCCGTCGGTTGAACAACGCCAATGGCAACAAGTTTACGAACAAGTTTTGGGGACTGTTGCCCCTAAAACGCTTTCTCTCGTCTAAATTCAGGCATCTTACCTGCCACAACCGTTCGGAGTGAGCCAAGATGACTCAATTTATCCAAATTTTTCCAGGTCTGGGCAAAGTGATTCGCCAGTTCTGGCCCCAGATCCGTCAAGAAAAAGCCCTACTTTCAGTTTCCATTATCGGTCTAGTGATTGAGGTGTTGGCCCGCCTCTTAAGTCCCTGGCCCCTCAAACTGATCTTTGACTATGTGCTGCTTCCCGATGCCAAAAGTAAGGGCATTCCTGTTCTGGGAGAGGTGAATCCCTCCGTTTTGATTGTGATTTTGGCCTTGTCAATTGTTGGGGTGGCAGGACTAAGTGCCATGTCTGCCTACATCAGCTTGGTCAGTCTGTCGGTAGCTGCGAGCCGAATGATTTCTGATATTCGTAGTCAGCTCTACCGCCATCTGCAACGGCTATCCTTAGCCTTTCATTACCAGGCTAAAAGCGGGGACTTACTCACCCGCATCACCAGCGATATGGATCGCCTGCGGGATGTGATTATTAACCACGCCCTGCCCTTATTAATCAATATTTTTACCCTACTCTGCATGGTTGGGATAATGTTCTGGATGGATTGGGAACTGGCGTTAATTGCCTTGGCAGTGCTGCCGGTTTTTATGATCTCAACCGTCAGTATTACCCAGCGCATTCGCAAAATTTCCCAGCGGCAACGTCGTCGCGAAAGTGCAATGGCAGCGACGGCTGCAGAG
>NZ_JANQOY010000224.1 GCF_028285565.1 Acaryochloris sp. IP29b_bin.148 | reverse complement strand
AGCTAACGGGGCATGCCATTGAGTGCCGCATCAATGCCGAAGATCCTGACCATAATTTCCGCCCCCACCCAGGACGTATCAATGGCTATCTACCCCCGGGTGGACCTGGGGTGCGGGTGGATTCCCATGTTTATACGGATTATGAGATTCCCCCTTATTATGATTCGCTGATTGGCAAACTCATTGTTTGGGGACGAGATCGACCGACTGCGATCGCACGGATGAAACGCGCCCTGCAAGAATGTGCAATTACCGGGTTGCCCACCACCATTGGCTTCCACCAAAAAATTCTAGACACTCCAGAATTTGTTCAAGGTAAGGTTTATACCAATTTCATTCAAGAAGTGATGGGATTGCAATGATGGTCTCGATGGGGCTGCTAGGCGGATTGCTGACATCGACTCTGACTTTCCAACCTCAATAAGGTGAGATGGACAAAAGCAGCCTAGAACAGCATTCTCAGTAGACCTTGCTGCCCGAGGAGGACCTCCCGTAGCAGACTCGTGATACCTACCCAAATAATAGGTGTGATATCGACTCCTCCCATTGGTGGAATCAGTTTACGGGTGGGGATCAAAAAGGGTTCCGTTGGCCAGGTCGCCAGGGCAATCGGCATCTGATTGAGATCTACTTGGGGATACCAAGTGAGGATAATCCTGAAAATAAAGAGAAAGATAAACAGCCCTAGGCAAAAGCTGAGGCCCCAAATAAGTAGTGTCTCTATGGTCATAAAATGGTGTCCAACCCAGTACCCTGATATGTTTCAGTGTAGCGCTTTGTCTAGGGTTGGCATAGCAGCAGTTGTTTGAAGCTGACTGGAGCTGGAGAGAAGGGCAGCTCACTATGCAGCTAGCAAGGCGCAAAAAAGTGATGTGAATGTAGGGGTGGTATGGGGGCTATGACTAAGTTGCCGTTAAGGAAGACTTCTCAATATCCTTACAAACCTTTAAGATTAGAGATGCTGTCGTAATATCAAAAAAATATGACTTCCACGTTAATGGCAATTTCCCCTTCTTTACAGGGCTTCTTTTATAGCATCCTTTTTGGTGCCCTTGTTTTGGGTCTACTCGGTGGTGGATTCATCTTTCTCAGCCAAAAAGATAAAATTGTACGACGCTAAATTTTTTGGGTGATTATTGATCCCTAGCGTTGACTGTCACAGTCCACCTGCAGTGCAATGATCACCTCCAACAGCGTTTTGGTGACTTAACTATTGATGCCATTGGGGCAAATTTTCTTAAAATAAACTTTCTCAGATACGGCTGAACACTATTTTCAGCCGTTCTTTGTTTTTGATTCTTTTTAGAGAGGTCCCCCGATTGCTGTCGTATCACTCACCTCAACGCCCAGGTTATGCTTTGCCCCTAGCGCATATCTAGGGTGCCCCACCCATCCCATTTTGGCCCAGAACTCGCTAGCATAGAGTTTGATCCGTGTGGGGGCCTATCGGTTCAGTACTCGTTCCCCGCAGCCTAGCGTTCCTCCTTCGTTTTATTCCTGATTGAGTACGCAGCGCCTGGCTATCAGTTGTCACCCAGAGAGCAATCCACAGTGAATTTCGGTACTCCTGTCCCTCTAATTGTTGGAGTTATTCTGATCGTCGGTGCGATCGCACTCTTCTTCTTGGACAAAATCAAGCCTGGCTACCGTCGAGATTCTGATAATGTCTATGCCTTTCTCGGCTTGCTTGCAGGGGTTATCCTCTTAGCCCATCTGGGGATGGAATTTACCCTGTCCTTGCAACAAATGATTGTAGTGGGGATGCTGGTGGCGCTGATGATTGAGAATATTCAGAATCGCCTGCCGAATAATGGTCCCATGCGGCAGCCGCGTGAACGGGGCGGTTATCGCGAGGATGACTATCGCCCCCGACGACAGCAGCGCTCTAGCCGTACGCGGTCTGAGGCCCAGCTTGAATTTGAAGATGATCGGCCCTCCCGGCCACGCCGTATTCGGGGTGAACGTGAGCGACGATCTCGGCGAGATGAGTATGCCTACAACGATAGCTATGATGACAGCTCCTATCAGCGGTCTAGACAGCGGACTGCCTATGATGACTATGAGCAGGGCAACAGTAGCTATTCCCAAGACAGCTACTCCCAAGACAGCTATTCCCAGGATGGGTATGAGCAAAGCTATAATTCATCCCCGTCCTCTTCCCCTCCCGAGACATCGACTGAGCGACCCCGTCGTCGTCGCCCCCTGCAATTAACGGGAGAGCTGGAAGATCAGGACTATACCCCTGATGATTACTCATCGGCAGTCAAAGCCATGAGAAACCGTCGACGCAAAAATACAGGGGATGACAGCGCTGACGATTACTCTAGCGATTATTCTGGTGATAGCAACGCCTCAGACCCCTATGGCCAGAATGGCAATGGCGATTATGCTGACTATAAGCCCTTAGATTTACCCAAATATCCCGGCCCTGATTCAGGAAGTGAAGGGCCTGAGAGTGACGACGGCAGTTATTAAAAGTCCTAGCCGCCGCTCCCTTTCATTTTGGCGTTAGACTTTGGCCGCTAAGGATTTCAGATATTCCGTATTAACCCGTGATTCGCGGGTTAAGGCGATCTTGCCAGTTCGAGCAATTTCCTGAATGCCGAACTTATTCAGCATTTGTACAATCGCCACCATTTTGCCGGGATCACCTGAGACCTCAATCGTTAGGGCATCTTCAGAAACATCCACCACCTTGGCTCGAAAAATCTGGACGATTTCTACAATTTCAGAACGCAGGGAAGCGGCCGCGTTGACTTTAATCAGCATCAACTCCCGTTCAACACAAGGCACTTCCGTAATATCCTGAACCTTGAGCACGTTGATCAGCTTATAGAGCTGTTTGGTGAGTTGCTCAATACTCCGGTCATCACCGGGGACCACCATCGTAATCCGAGAGACACCAATTTGCTCGGCTGGTCCAACCGCCAGACTTTCGATGTTGAATCCTCGGCGAGCAAAGAGTCCGGCAATCCGAGTGAGCACTCCAGCTTCGTCTTCTACTAAGACAGACAGGGTATGTTTCATAATGGGTTCATCCCCCAATGGGGGTGGCGTAATGGCCTGATTATGCGATCAAATCTAGGCGCAGTGCAACTGTTCTGACTGTAGGGCGTCCACCGGGAAGTGAGAGGCTAGCCAGTCTAGGATGATTGGATTGAGTCGATTGGGACATTCATCGTGGGGACAATGGCCCGCATGGTCCAATTCAACTAGCTGTATCCGAGGGTTACAGCGAGCAAAAAGGGGTCCCAGCTTGGGTGGGATCATGACATCTTGCTGGCCCCAAACCAATAGAATAGGGATAGATAACTGAGGCAGCATCTCTTTTGCGGTGTACTGAGGGACGTTCTGCTGAGTCATGGTGTTGACCATTGCCCGTAACGCGACTGCTGCGTCCTGATCGTAAGCAGGACTGGAGAGAATATCCACGAGGTCATCTTCGACGGATGTGGTATCGATATAGGCTTTCTTCACCCAGGAGCGAATGATCTTGGGTTGACGAATAAAGCGGAAAAACGGGTTGAAGATGGGCGGTGAGGTGAAAATGGCTTTGGCCAATGCAGCAATGGGGTTGAGGGCCAGTTTCAAGGGTGCGATCGCAGGTTTAATCCAAGTGGGATTTTCCAACACCGAGGTATCCGGTAGGGTTAACATGGCTAATCCCGCCACCATTTCTGGATACAGCGCTGCTGCCGTCAGTCCCACTAAAGATCCTAAGGAATTGCCCACCAAAATGATGGGGGTGCGAATATAGGTCTGCCAGAAGTCATGTACTTGTTCTACCCAGAGTGTGACCAGATAGTCGGTCGAGACTTTTTCTGACGCGCCAAATCCTAGCAAGTCTAGGGCATAAACCGTTCGGTCTTGAGCAAACACGGGCAGATTGAAGCGCCAATGCCCAATGGATGCACCGAAGCCATGTAATAACAACATGGGGGGCTGGCCCGTCTCCTGGACTGCCCGCATAAAGGTGTAGCGAGTTTGCCATCCTCGCCAAGCCCAGTCCCGCTGGTGCCCAATTTTTTGCTGCCAAGTCGTCGTTGTATTCAAGCTTGCTGACCGCACCGCGAATGTCCTTTCAATTTTAGCGAAGGCTCTAGGGGTCTACTGCTTGCTCACCTTGTACACCATCAGCAGCATCTAGGAACAGAAAATCGACCTTTCCTGCTTGATCTGCCACTTTGACCGTCACTATGCCCTGGTGATCATTACCTTCCTGAACCTGACATTCAAACGTATCGCCTTGGTGCGCAATTTTAAATTTGCCATCGCAGGATGCTCGTACCTTGCTTAAACGCTCCGTTTCGAAGGTTTGTTCTATATTCTGTTCAATCACCCCCAAACTCACCAGCCCAGACTGTACAGACCACGAGATATCACCTTGGTCATCTTTTAAGGTCACCTGAGTGGTGAGGATTTTGTCATCTGAGGCATAAATCTTGCAGGCAAATTGTTGACCTGCTTTGCTCTCAACATCATTAGGACATTTCACAGAATGCACTTCAATTGCTGTCTTACGCTCAAATTCCTGGTGAATTCTGCGACCGACCCGATCCCCATCTACGATGGGCGCACAAGCAAATAGCAGACCGGGTAGAAGGATAAGGCTATATCGTTGCCAACGAGTATTTCCGTTCACGGCATTAGCGGAGGTCTAGAGTGGGAGACTTTCAATGCAATTGGGGGCAGTTAACAGATGCCATCCAACACCTTTGATGACGGGTGTTGGATGCATCAACTTCATCACCAATGAAGAAGAGATCCCATCAGCTTTTAGGGATAAATTTTAGCGCAGCAGAGTTCATACAATAACGTAAGCCTGTTGGCTGGGGACCATCATTAAAAACATGCCCCAGATGAGCATCGCAGGCCGCGCAGAGCACCTCAGTACGAACCATAAACAAGCTGCGATCTGTCTTTTCCTGAACATGGGTTTGATCGACAGGAGACCAAAAGCTAGGCCAGCCTGTCCCTGAGTCAAACTTAGTGTCGGATGCAAACAAGTCTGTGCCACAACAAACGCATTGGTAGGTCCCCTCTGTTTTCAAATCATGGTATTCCCCCGTAAAGGCTCGCTCTGTTCCATGCTGACGGGTAACTTTAAACTGTTCGGGAGTCAGCTGAGATTTCCATTCCTGCTCTGTTTTCTGTACTTTCTCCATAAATTTTTTTCTCAGTTTAGAAGAATAATATTGGGTCGAAGGATTGAGATTGAGTGAAGACCAGAATCGCCACCACGCTGGGACGAGTCATTTATCCTCTCATCTCAATCCTAACGTTACCTTTTGCATCTTTGGTTCTCGCCGTGATGCAGACATCGCCAGAGGACTTCCCCTAAGTTGGCTAGAGAACTCACAGCTTGTCTATAAGATCTAAAGCAAATCCTAAATTATGAAGTTATGGGGGGTGTTCTAGTGCTGCACAGCACAAACATGATTAACATTGAATGATAATAATCTGAGCACAGCTCTCAAGTGCAATTGAGGCTGACCGTTTATTCCTGGTACTTTCTTCATTTAGTGCAATGACCAGCAATCCTTCAGCCCAAGTTCATGGTTCAAGCGAACTATCTCTCAACGCTATCGACTTACAAGATCGCTGCGAGTTAAGCAATCGCACCGGTATGGATAGCGAAACCCTTAAACGGGCTTTCCTGAATAATCTTTTCTATGTGCAAGGCAAGTTTCCGGCCCTAGCCACCACCAACGATTACTATATGGCACTGGCCTACACCGTCAGAGACCGTCTGCTCCAACGGTGGATCAATACAGCGGCCACCTATACTGAACTGGGGTCTCGGACTGTCGCCTATTTCTCGGCAGAATTCCTGATGGGACCTCATTTAGGCAATAACCTAATCAACCTGGGAATTTATGACCAAGTTGATCAAGGCATGGCCGAACTCGGCCTGAGCTTGGATGAACTGCAAGAGGAAGAAGAAGAGCCAGGCTTAGGCAATGGTGGTTTAGGCCGCCTAGCTGCCTGCTATTTGGATTCTCTTGCCACCTTAGATATTCCGTCTTTGGGATACGGCATTCGCTACGAATTTGGCATCTTTGATCAAGATATTCGCGATGGCTGGCAAGTCGAGCGGACCGACAAATGGTTAAGCGCGGGCAATCCCTGGGAAATCGCCCGACCCGAATGGTCTGTGGAAATTAAACTGGGCGGCCACACCGAACATTACACAGACGATCACGGTAACTATCGGTCCCGCTGGGTACCGGATCAAGTGGTCAAAGGGATTCCTTATGACACTCCGATCTTGGGCTATCAGACCAATACTGCCAATACTTTGCGTCTGTGGACGGCTGAAGCACCAGAATCCTTTGACTTTAGGTCCTTTAACTCCGGTGACTATTTGGGGGCGGTTTACGAAAAGATGATCTCGGAAAATATTTCCAAGGTCCTTTACCCTAATGATGATTCATCCCAAGGCAAGCAACTTCGCCTCACCCAGCAGTTTTTCTTTGTCTCCTGTTCGCTGCAGGATATGATTCGCATTCTCCATGGTCAGAACTTGCCCTTGGAAAATTTCCACAAGAAATTTGCGGTACAGCTGAATGACACCCACCCCGCCATTTCTGTGGTAGAGCTGATGCGACTGCTGATCGATCATCACCAGATGGACTGGGAGCAGGCTTGGGCGATTACCCATCAGACCTTTGCCTATACGAACCATACGCTTTTGCCTGAAGCACTAGAACGGTGGCCCATTGAGTTGTTTGGCTCCCTTTTACCTCGCCACTTAGAACTGATTTATGAAATTAATCAGCGCTTCTTAGACGAGGTGCGGATTAAGTTCCCCGATGATGAGGAACGGATGATTCGCATGTCCCTGATTGATGAAAGTGGGGAACGGTATGTGCGCATGGCTCACCTGGCCTGTGTGGGCAGCCACGCTATTAATGGGGTTGCAGCCCTACATACAGAATTGCTGCAAAAAGATGTGCTGCGGGATTTCTATGAAATGTATCCTTATAAGTTCACCAATAAAACGAATGGGGTGACCCCCCGTCGGTTTATGGTCCTCAGCAATTCTCAACTCAGTAAGCTGATTACGAGCAAAATTGGGGACTCTTGGATAAAAAATCTGAAGGAACTGCAGCAGTTAGAACAATTTGTCGATGATGCTGGCTTTCAAGTGGAATGGCGACGGATTAAGCAGCATAGCAAGACTGAACTCGCGACTTACATTCAAAACAACAACGGCATCACCGTTGACCCGGATTCCCTATTTGATATTCAGGCAAAGCGGTTCCACGAATATAAGCGCCAACATCTCAGCTTGCTCCATATCGTCACCCTCTATAACCGGATTAAGGCGAATCCGGATATTGAGATTACGCCTCGCACCTTTATCTTTGGTGGGAAAGCAGCGCCAGGCTATTTTATGGCCAAGCTGATTATCAAGCTGATCAACTCCGTGGGA
>NZ_JANQOY010000181.1 GCF_028285565.1 Acaryochloris sp. IP29b_bin.148 | reverse complement strand
ATTTCCGTAATGCTCCTTAATTGCGAGTCATTTCTAAAAGTTAAATTTTAGTCCTCTGTTATTAAGTTAGCATGAAGTTAGTAACAGGAAAAAACGCTGAAATGCTTTCACACTAAAGACTTTAAGAATATTTACAGTTCAATTTTATTTAAGAATTATATGGCAAAGATACGAACTCATTACATTTGCCAAGAATGTGGTGCAGCTTCTCCTCAGTTTTTTGGCAAATGTCCCTCCTGTCACACCTGGAATTCATTGGTGGAACAAGTGGTGCCAAATACACCGACGGCAACTGACGGAACTCGCTTGGCAAAACGACATCGCCAACGTCAAAACACCTCTCCTCAAGCTCTTTCATCCTTGACGTTAACCCAAATTTCTGAACAGCCAATTCAGCGGTTTAGTTCAGGTTATGTCGAACTGGATCGGGTATTGGGCGGCGGCATTGTCCCCGGTTCCTTGGTGTTGGTGGGCGGTGATCCAGGGATTGGAAAATCCACCCTTTTGTTGCAAATTGTCAACTTTCTAAGTGCACGGCAAACGGTTCTCTACGTTTGCGCAGAAGAATCTGGCCAACAGGTTAAATTGCGTGCCCAGCGCTTGGGAATTGGAACCTTAAATTCAAATAAAGAAACTTCGAATCAATCTTCCAAACCTAAAAATAAGTCCGCGAATGCCGATTTATACCTGTTGCCGGAAACGGATTTAGAAATGGTGTTGCAAGAACTAGATTCTCTACAACCTCAAGTCGCCATTATTGATAGTATTCAAGCCCTATTTTTCTCCACTTTAACTTCAGCTCCTGGATCCGTTGCCCAGGTGAGGGAATGTACGTCAGCTCTAATGCGCTTGGCGAAACGAGACCACATTACATTATTTATCGTTGGCCATGTCACGAAAGAAGGGGCAATCGCAGGTCCCAAGGTTTTAGAACATCTTGTTGATACGGTGCTCTACTTTGAAGGGGATCGATTTGCCAATCACCGATTACTCCGATCCGTCAAAAATCGGTTTGGTGCGACTCATGAAGTGGGTGTATTTGAAATGATCGATCGGGGCTTGCGGGAAGTCTTAAATCCATCGGAGTTATTTTTGGGCGATCGCGAAGCGGTATCGCCTGGGACCGCCACCATCGTCGCCTGTGAAGGCACCCGTCCCATTGTGGTGGAACTACAGGCTTTGGTTAGCCCCACCAGCTACAGTTCGCCTCGCCGCTCAACGACAGGGATTGAATATAATCGGTTGCTGCAAATTCTAGCCGTCTTAGAGAAACGGCTGGGCATTCCTCTATCTAAACTGGATGCCTATGTGGCCTCTTCCGGGGGGTTGAGTGTGGCTGAACCTGCGGCAGATCTTGGAGTTGCGATCGCACTCGCAGCCAGCTTCCGTGATCGCCTGGTAGACCCGACCACCGTCGTAATTGGTGAAGTAGGATTGGGCGGCCAGGTCCGCTCCGTCTCACAAACTGAATTACGCCTAAAAGAAGCTCTGAAACTGGGATTTAAACGGGCCATTATCCCCAAAGGCCAGTCTTTTCCCAGTTTGGATATAGAAGTGATTCCCGTCACCCGAGTTGCTGATGCGATTGTGGCCGCCCTTCCAGGTGGCTCATCAGCACAGTAGCTCGAACAGCATCAAGCCCAAAGCATTCTGTTTTCATCGGGTGAGGTGTTTTCCTACATCTGTGATCCATGCGGCTTAAATCAAATTACTCCCGTGCCATACCCCCTCTTCCTGGTGTAAAGAATCATTTTGTCTGAGCCATCTAGATTCGATTTGGGCATACTGGTAGCTGAATAAAAAAGCCAATATCAGGAATCTTGCGCATTTATCTGCTTTTACCCCAAGAACTAGATAACAATTGATTCTCTTAGAGCAGTTTTCAGGTAGCTGAGATTACCATTTTCAGAGAGGGTTATCGCATCACTTAATAATCTATGGCCATTAGGAAAATACGGTTGCACAACATTGGGGAGCTGCTAGTTAAAGCCCCCCTCAAAACCTCTGCATGCCTATTTTGGCTACCGGTTAGTTTGACCTTTGCAAGCGTCAGTCTATCTTCATCACCGACCAATGCCAGTGAAAACGTCCTCGTTATCCACTCCTATCACGCTGAATTATCCTGGACCCAACAAGGAAAAGAGGGAATTGATCAAGGATTTCAAAAAAGCGATCGCGACCTCCGTATCTTCCACGAGTATTTAGATCTCAAGCGGTATCCACAAGCCCCTCATAAACAAGAATATCTAAGCTATTTGCGGCAGAAATATAAAGATACCCCCATTCAACTCCTGATGGTCGGCGATGATCCAGGCTTAGACATCGTCTTGGAATATCGCCGTACCTTTCTACCCCAGACTCCCCTTGTGTACTTTGGTCTGAACCACGTCCGTGAGGCCCTACTCAATCGTCCAGGAATGACAGGCGTTTTTGAGAACCATAGTACAGAAGAAACGATTCTAGAAGGCGTCCGCCAAAACAATGCCAATGGCATCATTTTGATCAGTGACTCCACCGCTACGGGAGTTGCCAATCTCAAACGGATTGAGACCTTGCGTAATCATCCTCAAGCGCCCCAAGAAATCATCAGTTTAGTTGATTTATCTCCCCAACGGATCAATCAGAGCATTAGGCAATACCCTGAGCATTGGCCGATCTTTATGCTGGGACAACTACGACGAGGATCCCTCAGAGGTCCGCTCCTTGACTATGCAAAAGGAACGAATCTCCTTTCTCAGACCATCCCCAACCCCATTTACGTTGACAGTTCCTTCTTGCTTGGCGAAGGGGTTGTTGGTGGAAAAGTATTAGATGGAAATCTTCACGCCCAACAAGCTGCAGAACTAGCACTCCAAATCCTAAACGGCAAGCCCGTTGAGCAAATTCCACCAATTATTAAATCAAAAAATCTGTGGATGTTTGATGCCCAAATGCTTAAACGCGCAGGCTTATCCCTAGATAATCTACCGTCAGGTAGTCGGGTGATTAATCAAGACGTGTCTTGGTTAAAAGAAAATCAAAAGTTACTGATTGTTATTGTCATCATTTTCTTAATTGGCTCCGTCACAATCCTATTTTTAATCTGTTCCATTCGGTGGCAAAGGCAAATTGAGCAGGAACTACGGGCCAATCAATTTAAACTCAAATTGGCACAACACACCCTCGAAAAGCGTGTAAATCAAAGAACTGCAGAACTGGCAACTGCGAAAGAAAAAGCTGAAATCGCCAACCATGCCAAAACAGAGTTCCTCGCTAATATGAGTCACGAACTTCGAACCCCTTTAAATGCCATTCTGGGGTTTAGCCAGTTACTTCAAAATGAAGGTAACCTAGCTGAAGCCCACCAAAACCATGTTGGCATTATCAATCGCAGTGGTGAACATTTACTGACACTGATCAACGATGTTTTAGAACTCTCTAAGATTGAAGCAGGACACACTGTTATTCACCAATCCACCTTAGATCTGCCAGAACTGTTGGATACGCTGCAATCTATGATGCGGGCAAAAGCTGATGCTAAGGGGATAAAGCTTTCCTTTTTCAGTGAGTCGAAAATCCCTCACTATATAGAAACCGACACAATCAAAATAAGGCAAATCCTGATCAATCTATTGGGGAACGCGATTAAGTTTACGCAAAAAGGCCACGTCAAGCTCAATGTCCGTGTCCTTGAGAACCAAAATTCTGACGAGTCCCTAGGTTTACAATTTGCCATCAGCGACACTGGCCCCGGCATCGCCCCCTCAGCTTTGGAAGAGATCTTTACTCCTTTTGTACAAACCCGAACAGGGCAACAGAGCCAAGAAGGAACAGGACTTGGCTTGGCCATTAGCCGCAAATTTGCCAGACTGCTGGGAGGGGATATTGCCGTTAAGAGTGTGCTAGAGGAAGGGAGCACTTTTTATTGCACGATCCAAACGACACAGACCCAGCGGCCACAAACTCAAGAACCTCAATATACAAATTTTGTCCAACTGGTTGCAGACCAAACGCAAACGTCATGGCGAATTCTAGTGGTTGACGATCAAAAGGAAAATCGCCAATTAATGGTCCATCTACTCTCTTCAGTGGGGTTTGACACCCAAGAAGCCACCAATGGCCAAGAGGCCGTCGAGAAGAATCGGCAATGGCAACCTCATTTGATTTGGATGGATGTGCAAATGCCCGTTATGGATGGCAGGACCGCCCTAAGAGAGATTAAAGAAACGGCCAATCCACCTATTATCATTGCCCTCACAGCGAATATATTTGATTGCGATCGCAACCAAGCCTTGCAATACGGATTCGATGGATTTGTTTGCAAGCCCTTTCGCACCGCCGAAATATGGGAACAAATGGCCCAGCACTTGCCAGTAGAGTTTATCCAGGCAGCCCCATCTAGCCAACTCCCCTCGGCCCCCAACTCTGCAGACAATGTTGCGATTTTGCAAGACCTTAAACATCTACCCCTAGATTGGCAACTTCAGCTTATTAAAGCGTCTCAATCTCTAGATACCCCTCAAATTGAGCAACTGCTCACTCAAATTCCCGATCAATATGCTCGCCTGACGCAGACCCTCGCCGAGTTAGTCAGCGCCTATCGGTTTGACCTGATCTTAGAAGCCTTGGAAGATCTCAACATCCTCTCCCAACCTTAGCTTTCTGGCTTTTTTGTTGGACAAAAATACCCTTTATTGACGCATAGCCATAATAATCGGGGAAAGTTTGCCATTTTTACCTAACTTATATCGATATCCGCGCCATTCCACTGTTGTACCCACCATGCCACAACACCAAATCACGAAATTGACAAAGTCTCGAATGGGCAACAACCACCAGAATCTCTGAGCCACTCGATCTCGAAGATAGTAAATCGCAATCACCCAAGCCATTAACCAACGAGTCACTAGCATGGTGGCCATAACAGACCATCCCCACAGAGACCCCTGAGTGGCTAATAAAAAAAGCAGCCCACTCGTGGTCCCAAAGGTGAATAACAATCCCACATATCCCCAAAACCGTTCCACTCGAATACATGTGGCCCAGCGGGCTTGGCGATGAAAAAATTCGGATAGGTGGGTTGTGGTGAGTTGATGTTCCACAATATAGGGGGATAACACGACTTGATAGCCTACCTGGGTCGGCAAATTGCCCATATGGAAATCATCAGCTAGGTGATCGGCTAAGGCTGCAAATCCACCAATCTTGGCCAAGGCCGCTTGCCGGATCACAATGGTAGAGCCAAAGGCAAAATGCATGCCTTCCAGCTTATGGGCCGCGAGTACATTGGCATGGTTGCGGGTGGCAATCCCCAGGGCTTCAAATCCGGCTAGCCAGCCCTTAGCCCAGGAATTATAGAGACAAGTCACCACGCCCACTTCAGGGTTAGCCAAGGGCTGAACAATTTGCTGTAAATAATCCGGTTGAACCAAAATATCGCAATCTGCCAGCACAATTACATCATGCTTGGCTTTCTCCACCCCATTGGCCAAGTTGCTGACTTTAAGGTTGGTGCCAATGGTGCGATCGCACACCACTAACTCAATATCTACACCAGGGAATGCCTGAATCAGTTGCTCCACAATCGGCAGGCTCGGATCTGTGGCCTCGCGCACACTAAAAATCACTTGATATTCGGCATAATCCTGATGGCAAAAGGAGGCTAAATTCTCATAGGTATTTACATCCACACCGCACAGGGGTTTGAGGATGGTTACTGGAGGATGAAAGTCAGGATTAACCGGATGGTTTTGACGGAAAAAATCGACCGTCGAATAAATGGCATAGCAGTAATACAGCACCGCCGTGCAGCAAAACGGAAAGATCAGCCAAGGAAGATAAGCAGTCATACACCCAACATGGAAACAGGGGCCTAACCCGTTAAAGAAATAATGCCCACACCCCAACCAATGACAATAATGCCAGCTAGTCGTCCCGGAGAAATATGCTCTTTCAAGATAAAGTGGGCACCACAGAGATTGATAATGTAGCCCAATCCGGTAGCTGGGCGAACCAAGCTAATATCAGCCCAGCTCAAGAGGGAAATAAACATCAAAAACGAAACGGTATAGCTTGCAACCCCGATTAATACCCCTGGATTCACAAATACACTTTTCAGCCACTGTAAAATTGAGGTCAAAGAGCGAGCTGAAAATTTGCCAATTTTCTTAACGCCACGGGCCACTAAGATATCCGCCGTACAGTCTGCTAAGACCAGCACCAATATCCCTAACCACATCTTGGGTAGGTAAAAACTCAAGGGCAGTAGCAGCATCCAGGAGGATTTGATATTGGGATCTGCATCTTGCTGCAGCTGAGCTTTGCGATCGTCAATCCGCTTACTCCAGCCCACAATAAACACGCCCAAGGAGATAAAGATTGCCGCTAGCCACCGAGCCAAAGAGACAGGCTCTTTCAGAATAAGCCAAGCCATCAGGGCATTGAGAACATAGCTAAAGGCATGCATGGGCAGCACAAAGCTCATATCCAGTCGGGTGAGGGACACCAGATAAATGAGCATCGAAATCGTTAGGGTGACGACCCCCAAACCAATCCAAGGGCTGGTGAATAAATAGCCTGCTAACTGCCCAAGGGCATCAAGATGAAACGACGTGATCTCACCAAATACTTTCATCCCCCGACTCAGCCAAATATCACCGAGCACTTGAGTAGAGATAAGCAGGAAGATAAGCAGGAAATTGATCAAAATGCGGCTGAAGCGATGAGTTCAGGATAATTGGTTAATTGAAATCCACCGGCCTGGAGCTGCGCTTTGACAGATGGGCTAAGTAACGCCGCCAGCTCCCGCTCCCCTGCACCTTCAGGCCCATTAATCGGTTCGTGAGGATATGGGATTGCAGGATGGGCATACAGCTCCACAACATTGGCCTGAATTTGGGGAATTAATCCCAGCAAATAGGACTCTGTTACAGCACCAGATTGCAAAAGCCCGTAGACCCGCTCAGCATACCGTATCCCTTGGCCCGAAAGCACCAGCTCTCCATGACGACGCAGCAGTCGAAACACGGACCAGCCTAATCCCTTAGCTAACCAGCCCTGGGAATCTGCCTTTAAGGTATAGGTCAACTCTTCATAGGGAAGTCGAATAATCGGTATGTTGTACTTCGGAGCTAAAGCCATCAAAACGTCAAGGACGGCGGGATTGGCATGGTGGTGTAGATGTCCATCCACATGGGAAAGAGGCAGACCTGTCGCTAGAAAGCGCTGAAGTTGGGCTTCAATTTCTTGGTGCAGTTCTCGGCGAGCAGCCTGATTGAAGTAGTATCGCCAGCCCGCCTGAGCCGGATTATCTGGGAAGCGCCCCTGTTCATCCACTAGATGGGGAATTTGATCAGGAGGCAGTACTGCTTTGCCACAGCCCAACACCACATGCAGCCCAACTCCTAAACTGGGATGCTGTTTAGCTAGGTCAACCGCCTCGTCAACTGCGTCCCCCGTCACCATCAGGCTGGTACTGGTGAGAATACCTTCGGTATGGGCTTGAATGATACCTTCATTTACCCCATGGGAAAATCCAAAGTCATCACCATTGACGATTACATAACGTGGGGATGTCATTGCCGCTCTATCCTAATCCAATTGGGCATCTTAGCCTCCCTGGACCGATGGAACCGGCTCGCGACTGGGCCAGAGGCGCAAACAGGTCAAAGCCAACTTGGATAACCGAGGCATCAATAGAGGTTGAAGCAATTGCTCATCGAACCGTTGCATACGTTGGTGATTGGCCTCCAAGCAGGTCTTAAAAAACTGGTTGGCCGTTAAATCGTCCATAAAATGTCCAGCTTCAGAAGCCGTAAAGGGCTTGCCTTCCTGCTGTTCCGCGCTGCCGCCAAAGGCTTGAACTAAGGTCTTTAATGCTTTTCCATAATGCCAAAGGGCTCGGAAACTGCGTAGCCCTTCCAGATGCCAACCTTGTTGAATATGCAGATAGGTCACCCAATTGACGAAAAAGACAATATGACGGGCTTCTTCATCCAAAATGGGGTCGAAAATCTTAAATACGCTCTCCGGCATGTACTGGGCTTGGCGCGCTAAATCAAACATGCCAAAGGCAAAGTAGGAATCCAAACATTCGCCAAAGCCAAAATCCGTAAAGGCCGTTTCAATCTGATCAGGAACGGTAATCTCGGGTAGGGGGGACACGTCAATGTCATAGCGCTCAATCAGATGCCGCAATAGACGGGCATGGCGATGCTCTTCTCGGCCCTGAAGCGCAACGGCTTCTTTAATTAAGGGGTCCGTGATGGTTTCGGCAAACGCACTCACCATCACCCCGGCTTCACTTTCCGTTAAGAGCGCTTCCCGCCAAAAGGGAATTCCGCGTAAGCGCTCCAAGGAAACGGGATCGAGATCCGGCCAGGGTAAGGTTTCTGGCTCGTAATCCAAATAGGTGTCTAAAAAGCTACGACAGAACAGTTGTTTATGGTCCCTGCTGCCCAGTTTGATCATCACT
>NZ_JANQOY010000137.1 GCF_028285565.1 Acaryochloris sp. IP29b_bin.148 | reverse complement strand
CGTACTGTTGAGGAGCGGTGTGAGTTCGAAAGTCTCACGCACCGTTCTGAATGGGAGGGTGACAGGGTGACCTGTCACTCGACCCTAACGGTTAACATTGAAGAAGGAATTCATCAATCAGGTTCTGCGGAAAGAGATCATGCAGCAATCAGTTATCTATCAAGAGTGGAAGGAAGAACTTCTCCAGTAAGGTCGGGAAGTCGGTCGTCAAGAAGGTCTTCAGGAAGGTCGCCAAGAAGGCGAACAAACCCTGATCCTCCGCCAACTCGCTCACCGCATCGGAGAGGTAGCTCCAGAAGTAAAATTGTCCATCCAAGCCCTAACCCTCAACCAACTTGAAGGTCTGGGTGAGGCGCTACTCGACTTTACTAAACCCGCTGACCTTGTGAACTGGTTACAGAAAAATCAAACGGTTTAAACGACCGATACATTCAACACTGTCCCACTTGCAGAACCTTGGATAAGACCATAGACGTAGGCAACATACACTGTACTGGGTTGTCATGCCAATGGTCTAAACAGGGCATACCTTTTCCCAGAACCTCATCACAGGAGTCTCACTCTTCCTGCGGACTAATCAGACAAAATAAAGTTCCAAATATCGACAGAGATAGGATTAAAGTACTATATTTTGAGGCATAGGACTCTGTTAAGCCAAAAAAGTTTCATTTAATTTATTTGGAACTAAAATATTCAGTCATTCATCATTTATCACTGCAAATCATTTTTTGGTGATAGCGATGATGACACCCTCATATCTACAGAAATCTTCAACAATTGCGCTAGTGAGTTTGGGATTAGGCACTGCTCTGATTAGCCCTTTTCTCACACTTCGTACGGCCTTGGCCCAAGCCCGTTTTTCTGATATACAAGGACACTGGGCGCAAAGCTGTCTTCAATCCCTGGCACAAAGCGGAATTATTAACGGCTATCCCAATGGCGAATTTCGTCCCAATGCCTCCGTCACTCGGGCAGAATATGCAACGATGGTCGTCAAGGCGTTCCCCAATGCCACCCGAAGCCGCACTGCCCGTGCCTTTACAGATGTTCAGCCGAACTTCTGGGCCGCCGATGCAATTGGAATTGCCTCTCAAACAGGATTCCTGACGGGTTATCCCAGCGGTGAGTTTCGTCCCTTCCAGCAAATTCCTCGAACCCAGGTTTTAGTGTCCCTCAACAATGGTTTAGGCTACACACCCACGGGGTCCGTGAATGCCACCCTTGGCAACACCTATGCCGATGTCAGTGCGATACCGAGTTATGCACGAGGTGCGATCGCATCTGCCACCCAAAATCGACTCGTCGTGAATTATCCTAATGTGCGCTCCTTAAATCCCGGTAGTCGGGCCACGCGAGCGGAGGTCGCCGCCTTTCTCTGCCAAGCCCTTAAAACGCCACAGCAAGCCTCTCTTATTTCTGACCAGTACATCGCTGGCGTTCCTATAGAGGGGTTGCAAGCCAGAACTGACATTCCGGTTTTCTACGATGTAGCGGAGAAAGTGATTGTCTCTCCCCAAGAGACAGCACCGCTGACGGTTACAGTCGCCCAGGACATTCAAGATCCTCAGGGCAATATCGTCATTCCCAAAGGCAGCACCATCACCGGCAGCCTCCAACCGCAAAATGGCGGGACTCAATTTGTGGCCAAGGAAGTCACAATTGATGGCAACCGCTATCCCCTAGAGGCTTCTTCTGAGATTATTACCCGGACAGTTAGTGCTCGCGATCCGAATTTGTTAGCCCTGGCTCGCAATGCTGTTTTAGGGGCAGGTGCCGCAGCAGGACTCTCTAGTGTAATCGGTGATGGCACCATCACCCCTGAAAAAGTCCTAACGGGCGCAGCGGTAGGGACAGCCATTGAAACCAATCGAAACCGTCCTTGGTTATCGGTGGCGAGAGATTCTGCTTTAGGCGCAGCTGCGGCAGCAGGGGTATCGACGGTAATTGGCGATCGCACTATCACTGCTGAGAAAATTCTGGCGGGGGCGGCTTCAGGCGCTACGATCGGGGGCGTGATTGATCCGGCGATGCAAGAAGTCGTGGTTATCGATCCACAAACCGATCTGACCTTACAGCTCGATCGTCCCTTTAATCGAGGCTAAGGGCTGTGTTCCTCGTTTTGCGATTGGATGGAACGAGGAACACCCGTTACCTATTGCAGGACATAAAGACCCACCATTTTCGTTGTCCATTAATGATATGAATGGATAGAATACCCCATTCTTCAAGACCCATGCAGACCAATCCCTCTCCCACCCATGTGCTGAGACCAGCCCAATCTCAGGATAAATGGGCTTTACAGCAAATGATTTGGCAATTTACATGGGATGAAGGGATTCAGCTCGATGTCCGCCTGTTTGGCTATGCTCTTTTCCGCATCGGACTGATTGCACTGGCGTTGTGGCTACAACTCTACTGGCGGCAACGCACGCTGATGGTAGACGTTCAATTTATTTTGACGGTTACCAGTGTGGTCACGGCTGGACTCGGACTATTTTTATTCAGCACGATGATGGGGCATTTGGTGTTGAGATTCTGTGGGGTTTTATTGAACTGGTCCCGCTTTCAGGTGATTGAACAGGACGGAGACATTGTGGGCTGTGCCCTCCTCAATGCCTATGCCACCCACTGCGAATTAGCCTACGTGTTTGTTAAACCGCAATATCGCCACCAAGGCTTGGGCTCCCGGATCGTGCAAACACTTATTCAGCAGACCTCGCAAGAGGTTTATTTAGCCTGTAAGCCGCGCGTAGTTCCGTTCTATGAACAACAAGGGTTTACGATCCAACCCTGGCAACAACTCCCCTCCACGGCCCAGCGGTGTTTTCAATTGTTCCGTCCCCATCCCCGTCTGTGGGGATTTCAGCTCTACTTTATGCGCTATATGGCCCCCTCAACAGCATCGATTCCAGAAGCGGCGACGGCAGAAGTCCCATTTCTCTAGTCCTGGCCTAACCTTCAAGGCATAGAGCCATCGATACTCAATCCGGCATGATGGAGTCACAGCGAACGTGCAAATCCTTTTGAGCAGACTAGTCTGCCGTCACCCTCGGGTGAGGCCAGGCCATGGTTAATGCCAAAAATCTGCAAACCTATGAATCGCGTGGTATTGTCCAGTACTACGCTCAACTCCAGGAATTACAAGCAGCAGAAGCAGCCATTTTGGCCCAACTCAACCCTCAGTTGCCCACCATGAGCATGCTGGATATGGGCGTAGGGGGAGGACGCACCACTCTCCACTTTGCCAAGCAGGTGGCCAACTACATCGGTATCGACTACTCGGCAAACATGATCCAAGCCTGCCAACAGCGCTTTGCAGACGCTATGGCTCCCGACGCGTTTACCGTGTGCGATGCCCGAGATATGAGTTGCTTTGCTGACAACACGTTTGATTTTATTCTGTTTAGCTTTAACGGCATTGACTATATTGAACATTGCGATCGCATCCAAGTTTTGCAAGAAATTCAGCGTGTAGGTAAACCAGGGGGCTACTTTTGCTTTTCCACCCATAACCTCCAAGGAATGGAACAGTTATTTGATTGGCGATCTCATCTTAGTTACAATCCGATTCGCACCTATATTGATCTATTTATGTGGGCATTTCTGAGAGGATTTAACCGTTCCTGCTCTCTCAAGCAACTCCACTCCTCTGTGTATGCAATGATCCGCGACGAACCGCATAATTTCCGTTTACGAACCTATCATATTCGCCCCCAAGCACAACTAGAGCAGCTGGCCTCGGGGTTTACAGATATCAAAGTCTATTCTTGGCAAGACGGCACTGAAATCAACCCTAGCGAGTTACCCTCCATCGTTGAAATGTGGCTGTATTACCTTTGCGTGATCCAGTGAGCCTTTAAGATTGATCCCAATGCTCCACAACAGCTGGATAAAGATCGAAAACAGGATGCTCTTGCAAGCTTCCCTGCGTACGACAGCTGACCAGTCGAAGGGATTTGAGCGTTCGCATGGATCTTAAAAAATGCGATTATGGTGCTAGCTCAACGCTCTTGCTTGTACCTATAGCCGCACGCCAGGCTGTCCCATTTCGTTAAGCCAAATTGCCCTCTATGACTGAACCCGAGAAGACTCCCTTAACCGGACCCGGTATTGGGCTGACGTTCTTGTACTACTTCAGCATGACTGTCATCATTGTCATGTTTGTGGGCTCTCGTTCTGCAGCCTTCACCTTTGCTTCTCCTGAACTGCGTCAGTACGGTACACTAGCAGGCCTAGTTGCTGGCCTTCTGGGCACCATTGTCAATCGCAATGTGGCCATGGATATCACGTTTGACAATCGCCGCAAATTTCAAACGCGCTTAACTCAAACACTGGCAACCATCGGCTTTGAACTCGAAGCAGTGGACGAAGACATCACAGATGATGAGACTAACCCTGAAGAAGAGGGCGCATATCTCAGCTATTTTCGGTCTGGTGTAGCAGGATGGTTTGCAGGCGGAATATACGTGGTGATATCAGATCGTGCCGCCACAATTTCTAGCCGAGCCATCAATATTCGGCGTCTCCGCCAGCTCCTATAAAGGGGAGACTTGGGCGAAGATCTACGATCTAGCGGTACCATGATCAGTATTTCTTGACCTCAAATCTGTCCTCCATCTTTTCTCCAAACCTATGGCTAATCCGGATCCATCCCAGGTACCCGCCTCTGATAACACAGAAGCAGCAGCACAATCTTCCCCTGCCGACCCATCAGCCGTAGAGACCGCTGAAGCGACTGAACAAGGTAGTACAGCCCGACAATTATTAGGGATGAAAGGGGCTGATACGGGCGACACCAATATTTGGAAGATTCGCTTGCAACTAATGAAACCCATTACCTGGGTGCCGTTGGTATGGGGTGTGATTTGCGGAGCGGCGGCCTCAGGGCACTTTACCTGGACCTTTGAGCATGTGTTGATGTCCGCCGTTTGTATGGTGATGTCGGGACCGCTACTGACGGGATATACCCAAACCATTAATGACTTCTATGATCGCGACATTGATGCCATTAATGAACCTTATCGTCCCATCCCCTCTGGGGCAATTTCTATCCCTCAAGTAGTGACCCAAATTTTGGTCTTGCTGGCCGCTGGTATTGGTGTGGCCTATGGATTAGATCGCTGGGCTGGACATGACTTCCCCACGTTAACCGCCCTGGCTATTTTCGGATCCTTTATCTCGTTTATCTACTCTGCACCCCCCATTAAGCTCAAACAAAATGGCTGGCTGGGTAATTTTGCCTTAGGAGCCAGCTATATTGCGCTGCCCTGGTGGGCTGGCCAAGCGCTATTTGGGACCTTAACCCCTAAGGTAATGGCGGTGACCTTAGCCTATAGCTTGGCCGGATTGGGCATTG
This sequence comes from Acaryochloris sp. IP29b_bin.148, assembly GCF_028285565.1. Lineage (GTDB taxonomy): Bacteria > Cyanobacteriota > Cyanobacteriia > Thermosynechococcales > Thermosynechococcaceae > Acaryochloris. The sequence continues at coordinate 7,107 of NZ_JANQOY010000137.1, read as the reverse complement.
CCATTATCAATGATTTCAAAGCGGTCGAAGGCGATCGCGAATTGGGTCTGAAATCACTACCCGTCGTGTTTGGGATTCAAAAAGCTGCCTGGATTTGTGTACTGATGATTGATGTCTTCCAGATTGGCATGGCTCTGTTCTTGATCAGCATCCATGAGAATTTATATGCGGTGATTCTTTTCCTGCTGGTCGTTCCTCAAATTACGCTCCAGGATATGTATTTCCTCCGCGATCCAGTTAAAAATGATGTCAAATATCAAGCCAGTGCTCAGCCTTTTCTAGTGCTAGGTACGCTGGTGGCTGGGTTGGCCATTGGCCACTCAGGCTTGTGAGGTATGATGCAAAGCACGAATGAGGGCAATACTCTAGATTCTAGTCAATGACAATATCGCTCTCTCAACATCGGGTGGACGACTCAGGTCACCCTCACCTGAGTTTGGGTAACGGATGATCTCATCAAACATTAATCTAGACTTCAGTGGATTTTTGGGTGGAGTCGCCATAGTAGACATAGTTGTGAAGTTAACACCGAGAGAATACTATGTCAGGCCATAAAGTCGTGATCACGTTGTACCGCTGGGCAGGAGCATGGGGTCCCTTCAAAGTTAAAATTCCGTGTGGAGAATGCACCCTGACGAAAGATGTCATCCTAGACACCGTGGCCCATGAGCTAGGGGATATTCCGGTAGAGCTAGAAATCCGCGAATGGTTAACAGAATGGTGGAAGCCCCTACTCAAGGGTGGATGGCATGCTCCGATTGTGATGGTGGATGGCAAAGTAATTAGCCAAGGTCACGCCCTCAATCGAGGATTACTGACACAGGCAGTAACGGCAGCCTACGCCAGTAAAGCGCCGATCCAAAGAAGCCATTTATTCGGCAAAGCCAGCTGTCCTCACTGTCAGCGTGCCAAAGCATATTTGGATAAAGCAGGGATTCAGTACACTTACCATGACGTGGTTCGTAGTCCTCGGGCACTCTACGAAATGTTGGCACGGGTGAAGCCCCTCGTAGGCCCTAAAACCCCGATCACGGTTCCTCAAATTTGGCTAGGGGGTCAATATATTGGGGGAGCTGATCGACTGGAGCAGGTTATGCGTGATCAAGGCTTGGTCAATCAGGAAGCTCTCTCTTCCCTATCCCATATGCATTGAGGGACAAGGTCATCAAGTGTTCATCGTAGAATTGGTCACCCTTAAAAAAGGCTTCCTGTTCGGTCCCATAGATATGGAAGCCAAAGGACTGATAGAGCTGGATAGCGATGACTTGTTGGGTGACAACTGTTAAGTTGACTCGCCTGAGGTCTGGAGTTCTGACGGCCTGATGTAAGGCTTGCTTGACCAACGCTCTGCCACAACCACGACATCGAAAAGCAGGCAAAACATAGAGTCCCGCTAGATAAGCACGATGTTTTTCATTCATCGCTTCATAGCGAGACAGTCGGATACTACCGAGAAGCTGCTGGCCTTGAAATGCACCCCAAAAACAACAATCCTGACTCTCGGCCAATCGAACAGCAGTTTCAGCGAGATTGGATTTTGTTTCGGGGAGTGAGCCGAAAGCAGGAGGCCGTTCATGCAGTGCACATAGGCGTACTGAACGATATGCTTCAGCATCAGCAGGTGTAAGCACCCGCGTACTGATACTTGCCTCTATGATTGGGATGTCGTCCATACAATGAGCATCATATTGCCTACTCTGCAATGATCGAAGACTTGAGTATCACTCATCTGAACCGATACTTTTTTGATGGTGGCGTTAGATTGAACTTATCAGAATTTAGTGAGAGCTAGAGAATGGTAGCTGTCGATTTAGAACAATATCTCAAAGCGAGTGAGGTTATTGACTGGCAACATCCTGATATTGTTGCACTGGCTCATCAATTGGCATCAGGCTATGAATCATCAACTGCAATAGCCGTTGGCGAAGCCCAGGCTCTGCCTGTAGGTCGGTCAAAGACCCTCGCCAAACACTCCTTCGAATGGGTCCGCGATCAGATTCGCCATAGTTCTGACTATCAGATGAATCCTGTCACCTGCCGTGCCTCTGAAGTTCTAAAACACAAAACAGGCTACTGCTTTGCCAAAAGTCATCTATTAGCCGCACTCCTCCGAGCCAATCACATCCCCGCAGGATTTTGTTACCAGCGACTCAGTATTGATGACCAAGGCGCACCCTACAGCTTGCATGGGTTTAATGCCATTTACTTACCGGATATCGGTTGGTATCGCGTCGATGCTAGAGGCAACAAACCAGGTGTCAATGCTCAATTTACACCACCCCAAGAACAGTTAGCCTTTCGCCTACAGTTTGCGGAAGAAGCAGACTTTCCAGTCGTGTTGGCTGAGCCATTGCCAATAGTGGTATCGGCGTTGCGATCGCACCCCACTTGGGATGAGATGCTCCGCCATCTTCCAGACATTCTCTTGAAATCTGCAAAGGGGTATGGTCTGGTGTGAGTGAAATGATAAAGCAGGTTTAGCTGTCCTGTAAACTCACAGTCTTTTCCCAGCCGTTATTATCCCTGACAATGTTTGATCAGGAAAAAATATCAGCAGCAAAATTCGCCTTGATTTGATGGAAAAATGTGAGGATGTTGACTAGGAGAGAGCAACCATGATGGAAAGCATTAAGATACGTCAGCGAGTAGGCCAAGATGGCATTCTGCATCTTGAAATTCCGATTGGCCTTACGGATCTAGACATTGAGGCAATGGTGATCTATCAGCCTGTCCAAGCAGAGATAACGGTTGGCTTGTCTTTAGAAAATCTCTATGGAATCTGCGCAGATGATCCTATCAACATTGATAATGAGGGGATTTCATCTGTGCTAGATGAAGATTTGGCGGGAGCTTTTGAGTAGAGATGCGCTACCTGCTGGATACAAATGTTTGTGTGGTGTATCTAAATGGTCGTTCTACATCAGTACGAGATCGCCTGTTAGCTACGTCTGCCAAAGAAATAGCAGTCTGCTCTGTGGTTAAGGCTGAATTATTTTATGGTGCTTTTCGGAGTAACAACTCACGGCGGACGTTAGAGCGACAGCAGGCATTTTTATCACGATTCGTCTCACTGCCGTTTGAGGATGAATCGGCTTTGTTAGCTGGACAGATTCGGGCGAAGCTAGCAAACGCAGGGACTCCGATTGGCTCTTATGATTTACAGATTGCTGCGATCTCTTTAGCTAATAATCTGATTTTGGTAACCCATAATACGCGAGAGTTTGAACGGGTTGATGAGCTACAGATTGAAGACTGGGAGCTTGGAGCATGAGATTAGAGCCTCCAAAAGGCTGGGTAAGCTGCTAAATGGAAGAAGTTATACAAGTTGTGAGTGGCGGTATAGGGCTAAAGATCTAACTAACTTCGTTGATGAAGATGGCATTCCTTGGACCCCTTCAGATGCCCAATTTACACCCTCCCAAGAACAGTTAGCCTTTAGCTTACGGAAGAGACAGACTTCCCAGCCGTGCTGGCTGAGCCATTGCCTATGGTGGTATCGGAGTTGCGATGGTCTTTGACCGGCCTACAGGCAGAGCCTGGGCTTCGGCAACGGTCATCACACCCCATTTGGGATGACATGCTCCGCAACCTTCCAGACATTCCCTTAGAATCTGCAAAGCAGTATGGTCTGGTATGAGTGCAATGATAAAGCGGATTTAACTGTCCTGTGAACGCACAGTTTTTTCCCATTTGCCGATAAATTTCTCAGCCTGTTGCACCAGGATTTTCAGATCACTGACGAATAGTGGCATCCATTCAAGTCTGTGGCACTTAGGCATCCTTCGGTACAGCAAACAGCGAAACTCGACCACACTGGGTACACAATCGCCCCCGGAGGTGACCGATCGTCGGAAAACGCTTAAGCCAAGTCGAACGCTCTGCATCTTCAGCGGCATATTGAAGTTGAAGGTGTTGACTGCCAGAACCCATTTCACTCAGGATTGCACCTCCTATTTTCGTGGCATCAACGATCTTGATCCATTCCGTTTCTCCACCACAGTCTCCACAGATGTAGTTCTTGTCGGCCATAATTTCCTCATCTTGATGGGGCGTATGTTCATCTGCACAATGCCTGCAATCATCACTCTCCAGAGCAAAAGACATCAATTATTAAGCGGATCGCGGCCCCCCTCAGTTCCTTTGCAATATAACGTCTCGCACCTGCAACGCAACTTTGCTGTGTCCGACTGCATGCAATCGTTATGCGTTTCTTGGATCACCCCATCAACCAACATTTAGTCCGCGTTGTATATGACTGGCATTTTTCCCTTCCACTCAGACCAGGTGTTTTTATCGGTTATGAGTCTTACCATAAAGTGACCTACGTTAATTCTGCTAGTAGTACCAGGGTCAAATATGGCACTTCGAATAGGCGAAGGGTATGCCTCGTAGTCAGTAACCTCGTTTTCATTCGTCAAGGTATCTGGGCGCACCACAGCCCATTCTATTTGCTGGTCTGTTGAGCCCACTTCAGTACGCAGAAAATCAGCGGCTTTTTCATTATCAACGTGAGGCGGTAACAACAGCCTTAACAACCAGATGACACAGGATTGAGCCAATGAAATTCGTTCAGGAATATCACGATTACTATTTCCGGTCGTATTCATCAATACAACCTTAACGGGCATGTCGGGGTGATTATCTCTCACAGCCTTACACAATCGCCGAATGGAATCTGTCACAAGTCGTTGAGGGTGCCCGTAAATGCCCTTAAAGGTCAAGTTATGCCCTAGGCACGAAGCAATTGCCTTGCACCCGACGGTTAGTTGAGCAATTTCGTCATCCCTAAGATCAAGCACACTAGCACGGACTACAGTTAGGTTTTCATGGTTGATAATTGAGCCAGAAATGCTGCTATTTGGCCTGATAACTGCCTTTACCGATTCCCCGCTCTCTAATAATTGTTTTACAAGTAAACTGCCGGTTGCTCCACTGGCCCCAACTACAAGAATTTCCATACTATCTTCGCATTAGTAAATTGATTCAAGCGACGCATCACTACGTTTATATGACAGATTGACGTATAACTCCCCTATCCAAAATATTAGACGTCAAGAGTCGTATAAAAATTTCCAAAAAGAAATTAGATATCAAGTGTCGTCAAATACCCCTAATTTGGATAGAAAAGCGATACGTTGGCAGTTTTCACTTCTCTATATCAAAATCTTGAAGAATCCCTCCCATAAACAATCATTTCATCTGCAACACAAGTAGATTGGTCATTTGAGTCAAGCTAAGCAATGACGATTAATGCAGGAAATTTCTAAAACGATTCTGAGAAAAAGACTTTTTATTTTGACAAGATATTCAGTACAGGGAAAATCGATATTTTGCTGAAATCATTATCTGGTGTATTGCTTAAGAATTTAGGGTTTTGGCAATAATTCCGAGAAAGTGTCATTTAATGCTGGAATGTACACTTTTCCTTGGAGTCCACCAAGCGGTATGGATTGGGGTAAAAAAATATCTCCCTAACACCAGTCAGGGAGATATTCACAGATTGAATCGAATTGAGCTTAGCTAGCGAGAGACTTGACGGTCTTCATAATGCCAACGGGGTCAATACCCTGATGAGGGAATTGCTCCCAAAGACCCCCACAGCCTTCTTCATGGGTGCCCAAGTAAGCAAACTTAGGAGACAACCCACGTTCTAGCAGCCAAGACCCGAAACGGCTACCTAATCCAGTCCGACGGTTGAAGGATTCAACCACCACTACAAAGGGCGCTGCGCCAATCTTCTTCATCATGTCTTCGTCGACAACATTGAGGGTGGACTTGTTGATTAGACCCACATCAATGCCTTCCTTCTTCAGACGCTCAACCGCATCCAAAGACCGATAAAGGGCTTCACCAAAGCTGACAATATAGCCTGCCGTTCCTTCCCGCACCACTTCGTCTTTGCCAGGGGTAAAGGTGTAGTTACCGGCATACAGTTCACCACCATTGGTATCTGTCAGGAGGGGCACCTTAGACCGAGTGGAGAAGATAAACCGAAGACCAGGATTGTCAAAGACGGACTTGACACAGGCCTTCATTTGGTTGGCATCGGCGGGGAAATAGAGCCGAGTCTCATAGCCATCATCCAAACCATTATCGGCAAACATATTGTTAATACCGAAGTGGCAGGTGTTATCGGCCATATCGTCAATGCCCGCATGGGAGAAGTGACAAAGCAAGTTGGACTTATTCAAGCGAGCCATGGTGATCTCAGAGATACACATCTCCAAAAAGGCACTAAAGGTAGCGAAGATGCCTTGCTTACCTGCGGCCATGCCGAAACCAGCCGCAGCAGACAGGTTACCCCGCTCTTGAATCCCACCACTGATAAAGATTTCAGGGTTGGCAGCCCGAATCTTATGGAGGCCACAGGAGCCTTCTAGGTCGCTATCAACCACCAGCACCTTAGCCTTACGGTCGGCTTCGCTCATGCCGCTGAGGACTTCCACCACTGCATCACCAAAGACGTTCCGGTTGGAGTCGTACTTCTCAGAAGCCCCGAGGAAGGTATAGTCCTGGCTAGGCTTAACCACACTCTTCAGGTTAGAAACCGCATCAGAATGACCGCGAGCTTCTAGATACTTAAGGGCGGCATCCACAGAGATCACGTCATGGCCGTGGTTAGATCCCTCCAGACCGTCAATTCCCACACACATGGCCCGCTTATTAATAACGGCCACGGGACCGGGGGTGTTAATCGCTTCACAAATGCGGGCGTAGAGGCCATCAATATCTTCGCCATCACCCTCTAAAACCTTAAGGCCATGACCTTCTAAGGTCTTTTTGACGCTAAAGCCAGGCAGATAGTCAGACGGGCTACCGGCAATGGTGATGTCATTATCATCAATCAGCAGCTTGACGTTGATCTGCTGGGCAACGGCTAAGCGAGCCGCTTCCGCATCATTTCCTTCTTGCTGGGAACCATCAGACCCTAGACAGAAGGCTGTTTTGCCAGGATTCGCGAGGGCAACACCATTCACATAGGGCCACATATGTCCCAATCGGCCAGAGCTAAATTTCACCCCAGGGGTAAGACCCAGTTCAGGGTGACCAGGCAAGGTGGAATTAGCGGCCCGATAACTCATCAACTGCTCGGCAGGTAAAGCGCCT
>NZ_JANQOY010000125.1 GCF_028285565.1 Acaryochloris sp. IP29b_bin.148 | reverse complement strand
GGGATCTCCCACCCACTGCCTTTGGCCGCTATGATGGAGGCTATTATGGCCATTGTCTCCTCTAAGCAATCTCCTCAACCGGATGGGTCGAAAAAGCCCACTCAGGCAAAATCCGTCAAAAAGTCTGAGCCCCAGCAGACGGATGCATTATTGCAACCGGAAGCAGTGCAGGAAGAGTCTGTCGGCAAGCAGGATGATAAGCTCAGACCCCAGCGGTTTGATGAATATATTGGCCAGCGGGAACTGAAAGAGGTTTTGGATATTGCCATCCAGGCCACCAAGTCCCGACAAGAAGCCCTAGACCATCTCCTTCTCTATGGACCCCCAGGACTGGGGAAAACGACGATTTCGCTGATCTTAGCGGCTGAGTTAGGGGTGAACTGTAAAGTGACGAGTGCGCCTGCCTTAGAACGTCCCCGCGATATTGTCGGTTTGCTGGTTAACTTACAGCCTCGGGATATCTTGTTTATCGATGAAATTCATCGGCTGTCGAGGATGACGGAAGAGCTTCTGTATCCGGCGATGGAAGATTTTCGGCTTGATATCACGATTGGTAAGGGGCAGTCCGCACGGATTCGTAGTTTGCCCTTAAAGCCTTTCACCCTAGTCGGTGCAACCACCCGTGTGGGAGCGTTGACGTCACCCTTGAGAGATCGCTTTGGCTTTGTCCAACGGTTGCGTTTTTATGAAGCCGATGAGCTGGGGCAAATCGTATTGCGAACTGCAGATATCCTCAAGGCCAAAATCACGTCAGATGCGGCAGAGGAAGTGGCCCGGCGGTCCAGAGGCACGCCTCGGATTGCCAACCGCCTGCTCAAACGGGTGCGGGATTACGCGGAGGTCAAGCATTCAGGGGAGATTACTCAAACGATTGCCCAGGAAGCCCTAGAGCTGTTTAATGTCGATCCCTGTGGTTTGGACTGGACGGATCGGCGACTACTGACGGTAATGATTGAGCAATATAACGGTGGCCCGGTAGGTGTGGATACCTTAGCCGCGGCGACAGGGGAAGATTCTCAGACGATTGAAGAGGTCTATGAACCCTATCTGATGCAGATTGGCTATCTGAACCGCACGCCCAGGGGCCGAGTGGCGACACCTGCGGCTTGGACTCATCTGGGATATCAGCCCCCCGATGAACAAATGCGATTGCTGTCTTAGCAAGATCCGATCAGACGTTCAATACAACGAAGCATCATTGCAGAACCGCTGAATCCTTTAGACCCAGGCAAAACCCTCACCATTTTGGAGGTCACCATGGCAGATCTAACGTTAGTGATTGGCAATAAAAACTATTCCTCATGGTCATTACGGGCTTGGCTTTTTCTGAAGCAGGTGGGCGCTCCCTTCCAGGAAGTGCGGGTTCCATTATGTACGGATACAGCCCAGTCGCAACTGGCCAACTATTCTCCCTCAGGACTGGTTCCCGTCCTCATCACAGAGGAGGGAACGATTTGGGATTCTCTGGCGATTTGTGAATATGTGGCAGAAACCTATCAGCAAGGTTGGCCTCAACCTTCATCAATCCGGGATCAGGCTCGGGCTGTTGCAGCAGAAATGCATTCCGGCTTTATGGCTTTGCGGTCTGAAATGCCGATGAATTGTCGAGCCCGACGGACAGGGGTAGAGCCTTCTAAAGCCTGTCAAACCAATATTGACCGGATTGTCTCAGTCTGGCAATCTTGCCGTCAAACCTATGGGGAAGCAGGGCCTTGGCTATTTGGGGACTTTTCGGTTGCCGATGCCATGTATGCTCCTGTTGCGTCTCGTTTTGTCACCTATGGGGTGTCTTTACCCCAAGTTGCTCAGGACTATATCCATACGATTTTCGAGAATCCGCATATGCAGGACTGGCTGCAGGCGGGGGAGACCGAATCTGAGACCATTCAAGCTTCAGAGCGCGGCCAGCCTGTTTCTGGATAGTAGGTTCCGCACTGAATTGATGATGTAACGCTCAACCTTCAAAGGAAGACGGAAATGACAGAAACCAATCCTTATCTTCTGCGCGCTGATGCCATTGAGCAAACCCCAGCGTTTGCCTTTCAGCACCCCCTGAACCCCAATTCTGAAATTTATCTGCGGGACTTAGGAGCGAGGGTCGGCATGAAACGAGCAGTCCTACGTCTGAGTCGAGTACCGCCGGGTAAAGAATCGTTTATCTATCACGCCCACCATCACGAGGAGGAGTTTGTCTATATCCTGTCGGGGCGGGGCATTGCTGAAATTGAAGATCAAGAATATGAAGTGGGTCCTGGAGACTTTATGGGCTTTCCAACCCCTTCTGTGGCTCATCATCTCCGCAATCCGTTTGAAGAAGATTTAGTTTATTTAATGGGGGGCGAGCATAGACATGCTGAAATTGGCGAATTCCCTCGATTGGGCAAACGGATTATTCGAGACGGTGATGACGCCTACTTTGTCGATATTGAGGCCACGCAGCCCTTTTTACCTAAGAAAAAAGAATAGAACCGAGAGCCAGTATCTTTTTCGGTAGGGCGCACAGCATATTGAGGCATCCGATATGGGTTAGCAATCTCCTGCTGAGGGAGACTTTGAAACAGATTGGAGGTGGGAATATTGGTGAATTTGTTAGAAATTGCCCAAAAGCTGTCAGAAGACCCTTTATCTTGGGCTAGTGAGTCCATAGGTAGCTTTAACGGTAATCAGGTCGAAGTACGGGTGATGCGACATGCGATCGCAAAGTGGCATACCCATCCCCGTACGGATGAAATGTTTGTGGTCCTCTCTGGCTCCGTTGCCATTGACACAGAAAAGGGCAGTTTTGACTTGAAGACCCATGATTGCTTGGTAGTCAAAGCGGGGACACAGCACCGGGCTAGGACAGAGTCAACCGCAACACTGATGACATTAATGAAGGCAACAACTTAACTTCTATGGTTTCAACCTGGGCCATGAGCAGCTTGCGAATCCCACTGCGAATTCCAGGATATGAGTTGCGAGCTTGGACAGCGCAAGATGCAGCTGCATTCCAAAAATATGCAGATAATTTAGAAATTTGGCGGAATATGCGAGACGAGTTTCCTTATCCCTGTAACCAATTGGATGCCGAACGATGGATCGCCCAAGCCCTTAACCGCACTGATGGACTCTATCTTGCCATTGGCAATGGCCAAGAAGCAGTGGGAGCGATTAGTTTACATATTCATGATGATATTCGTCGTTATTCGGGGGTGCTGAGCTATGGGGTTGGGCAGCCCTTCTGGGGGCAAGGGATTGCAACAGCTGCGATCGCAAGCATCAGTGACTACGCCCTAACAGAACTGAACTTGGTCAGGATTTATGCCAAGGTATTTTCCACCAACCGGGCCTCCGTCCGGGTCTTGGAGAAGAATGGGTTTGAACAAGAAGGATACTTTCGCAAAGGGGTGTACAAGCAAGGACAGTTTCTCGATCAAGTGTTGTATGCCAAAGTCATCTAGCAACCAGAACTGAGCGACCATTTCCGAGATCGACTTGATTGTCAAGACAGATGCCTGCCCTCTCAACGGACTGCCAATGAAGCATGAATCAAATTCAGATTGCCACCACTGATCAGCAAATTCAGGACTGTTATCCAGTGATGGTGCAGTTGAGAACGCACCTAAAATTGCAAGCCTTTATCCCTCAAGTCCGCCGACAAATGCAGGTGGGATATCAGTTGGCGTACTTATCTAATCCAGAGCGCGTCTGTTCTGTGGCAGGATTTCGGATCAGTGAAAGCTTAGCTTGGGGACGATTTCTGTATGTCGATGATTTGATCACAGATGCCCAAATGAGGTCACAAAATTATGGGCACCAACTGTTAGACTGGCTTGTCCAGTATGCTCGCCAGCAAAATTGTGCTCAGTTTCATTTGGACTCTGGTGTGCAGCGATTGGATGCCCATCGGTTTTACCAACGAGAAGGCTTACAAATCAACAGCTATCACTTTGCCTTAAAACTTTAACAGGAGATTGCCATGCCCACCCTAATTGGTCAGCCCACCGTTATCACCGCTGTAGGGAATAAACCCAAACGAATTGAAGAATTTTTTGGACGCGTAAATTCCAACCAGGACCAGATCAGCGTGGCCCGTATGGTTTCTCCCGTAGGCTGGCAAGAACCAGGTCAGCAACCTGAATTCCAAGAAATGACCGTTGTCCTACAGGGGCAATTGCGAGTTGAACATCAAGGAGGGATTCTAGAAGTCAATGCAGGCCAAGCCATTGTGACTGAGCCCGGTGAATGGGTTCGCTACAGTACGCCCAACGGCGCAGAATATATTGCCATATGTTTGCCCGCCTTTTCACCCGCAACAGTACATCGAGATACCGACACCCCTTAACCTCTGGTACTTCACTTTAAGTTCAGAGAGACACAGGAAGAATATGCTACTCAATGCGGACAAATCCAGCTTGTTCCAGGAGTTGCTGTCCCTGTTCGCTCAGCATCATATCGGTATAGGCTTCGCCGATCAGCTGTTCCCGGTCCCTGTTTTCCTTGACGATGACGTAGAGAGGGCGGGTGATTGGGTAGCTCCCATCTCGGAAGGCAGCCAAATTCGGCTGATTACGGATGGATGGACAATTCTGGGTTGGTGTGTCCTGTTGTGGGGAAATCAGCTGATCGGCACTCAGACCTAAGGGAATCGGTTTACCAATACATTGGTAGAGTACTTCAGCCGCTGAAGCAAAATAGATTCCCCCTGTTGCTCGGTTTAATTGGCGAAGCGCATCCGTGGTCGAGTAGATGGGGACGACTTTGTCACTGAAAGGGGCGTTTTTCAGCACAGAGTCTTGAAAATAGTCTGCGGTGCCCGAATCGCCAGACTGGCGAGAAAAGGGAACAATATCTCGATCAGGTCCCCCTAACTCCTGCCAATTGCTGATTTTGCCCAGGTAGATTTGTTGCAGTTGAGAAAGGGTTAATCCGGGCAAATCCAGGGAGGGATGAACCACCACGGCGATGCCATCCATGCCAATCGTATGCTGGGTTAACTTGAACCCTCTCTCTTTAGCCATCGCATATTCCTCATCCTGAAGAGGGCGAGTCGATTGGGTAAAGTCAATTTTGCCGTCCAAAAGCATTTTGATCCCTTGGCCAGAACCAGGCGTTCCCTTCACCGTTTCCACATAACGTAGCTGCAGGTTGGGATAGGTATCTGCGATCGCAGCTTCCACTTGTGGGCGAATCAACGCCCAAGTAGCGCTACCTCCATAGTTATATAAACCGTTTGGAACATCTGACACTTCAGCAAACGTGGGGACCAGTGCCAGATTCGCCGCTCCCTGATTCGGGCTGAACTGAAGTGGACGGGGCGATCTCAACCATCCCCAAACTCCAGCCATCAGGAGCAGCAGCGTCACGAGCGACGCCTTTAGATAAAACTGGCTCGGTTTTGATTTTTTCAGCGGTGGGGGTTGCCGGATCGTGGGTGGTGCTTCCGGGTTGGGTAAGCTCTGCACCGAATAGGCCCGCTCTGGCAAGATAATGGTGGAGGTTTGCGGATTGTCTTCAAAATCGACAGGGCTGTGTTTAGCAGTGGAAAAAGCCATCTGCGTGGGCGTTGGTAATTTGTGGGCTGGAACGGCACCGTGGCGATAGAAGGTCATCAGATCATCAACTAGATCTTGTTCGGCCAGGGGGTGATAGCGCAGAATTTCGAGGATGCGCCTGACCCGCCTGATCGCCGCAGGCAATATATTATCTTGCTGAAATCCAGGAAAAAGATCCTCTGCCCCTTGGTCTTGCACCAATCGCCGTTCAGTGGCCAGTACCTTTTTGCGCAAACCTGAGGTCAAAATTAGCTTCAGTTGGGGGTAATGGTCGTGATACCACCGACAAACATCAAAGGCATTGAGATGTTGAGCCCCCAGATCTACCAACAGTAAGCTAATTTTGGCCCGCTCAATGGCATCTCGTTGGCCGGCTAGTTGGGAAAAATTAATTTCAGCAGGCTCTTCAATCACCTCGAACTGCTGAGATTGTAGAGCTGTCTTCCACACTTGAGCCTGAAATTTGAGAGGCTGAAGGAGCAGAACAGATTTTCGGACGCTATACATTGAAGTAAGCCGTGCAGGCTGCTATTGATAAAAACGATACACTCAAGGTCTAGGCAAGATGGGCGGTGCGTTGAGCTTGTGGAATCTAAGTCTAACTACTGTATTATCTTATGGCAAATTTTCTCGAGATTCAAAGAATAAAATGGCTCTCCGCACCTCATCCTTCGAAACGGCCAACACACCGACACTGGCAGGGCTAGCGGGATGAAATCTTCCGTTAGCTTGCCATTATATGGATATGGAGAGACAGCACTTGCTCCCTAGACCACTACTATGGTAGGAACACAGCAAGCACCCGTCTCAATTTCGATTACCTTGTAAAGAAGGCAATCGCAAACCCCACCTAGGTGAGGAAGGTCCGATGAAATCCAACACTCTCAGTAAATTGGTTTGGCACAGCGCGGTCATCTCTACCTTGTTTATCTCGCTGAGTCCTGCGTTTGCCCAGTCTTCTTCAGCCCCCACAACGGCGGAACAGCGAGAGATTCAACGCCTGTTGCAAGAATTGCAGAAAGAGCGAGAGGGACAGAAGCAAACCCAGGCAGAAGCCGCCCAAGCCGTCAATCAAACGACTCGGTTGTTTAACTGGTTCTTGGTAGTGTTGGGACTGATTTTGGCGACGGCGATCGTCAGTCTTATTCTCCTTCGACGCGCCGTGGTTCATGAAGTCGCTGAGGTGGTGCAAAAACACCTGCGAGAGATGCGGGATTTAAAAGGACATCTGGCGGATGCGGCGGATGCCGTGGAAGTAATTCTACAAAAGGCGGAAGATTTGGATGCCGACTTGCATCAAGAGTCGGAGCAGTTTCAGCAAGACTTAACCAGTAAGCGCCAGCGGTTATCGGATATGCTGGCGGAATTTTCGACCAAGCAACAGCAAATCCTCCGTAAAATCGAAGGGTCGCTGACCGATACGGAAGCTGCGATCGCAACCTTTGAATCCGATACAACGGCCAAATTTACCACTTTAGAGACTGAACTCAGATCTGAACAAGAGGCCATCCTCACCCACCTCAAACGGCTCAGCGAAGAGATTGAACCTCAGCTATTCACCGTTGAATCTGACGCTCAAACCCAGAAAACAGAATTTCTCGGGCGTTTGCAGCAGTCTGAAACGACCTTTAAAACCCAATTATCCCACCTGCTGACCAAAAGCGAACAGGAACAAGACAAGATCCTGACGCGCGTCGAAAAAATGAGCAATGATTTTGGGCCGCAAATGGCTGCGCTGCAAGCCATTGCCCAAACGGAGAAAGAAACCTTAATTGGCTATCTCGCCACCTCTAAAGCAGAATACGTTACCCAACTCTCTGACCTCCAGCAAGAAGCCCGCAAACAGTGGGAACTGATCCTGCAAAATCTCAAACAGCTCGAAAGTGACTTCACCCCCCAGCTTGAGGAGGTTGAAACCCAGCTTCAGGTCAAGGCCAACGAGAAGAAAGAGTCATTCCTCCTTCGTCTTAAACAGGTGGGTACTGAAATTACGCGTCAGTTGACGGAGGCGCAAGACAGCTTCCAAACCCAGGCCACTGAAACCCTGCAAAGGCTACAGGTCCAAGAGTCTGAATTCACCACTCAGCTGTTCAACTACAGAACTCAGCTAGATACAGAAAAGACCAATGCCCTGGCCGATGTACAGGCTCTGACGGATAATGCTTCGACGCTGCTGGCTGACTTAAAAACAGAGGTGCAAACCACCCAAGAACAGGCCGTCCAAGATTTACAAGCCTTGACCACCCAGGTATCCAATCAACTGGCCGACTTAAAAACCAACGTACAAGGATCACAGGATCAAACGCAGCAATCTTTGCAAGTGTTGGCGGCTCAAACGGAGCAAGACTTATCAACCATTGCGGCTGATGCCCAAACGCGTAAAGATCAGATTCTCCAGCAACTGGCAGCCCTTTCTCCCGCTCAAATTGCCGGGGATGCCGTGGCTGAAATTAACGAAAAATTGCAGACGGCCTTGGGGCCTTTAGACCGCTTACAGGCCAATCATCCGGATCTGTTCTTAGATGTTGCCGACTATATTCAGCAAGCCGATGCCTTCCTCGCAGACCGCAATTTCCGACAGGCGTTGACCACCTACGATCAAGCTCTGGAACTCAAGCAGGATGATCCCTACCTCTGGTGTCAGCGCGTCGAAGCTCAAGTGGGCTTACAGCAACTGGAAGATGCCGTCGGTTCCCTTGATAGGGCAATTGAGTTAACCCCTGAAGATCCGGCCCTCTGGCAACGTCGAGGCCAATTACTCAAGGAACTCCAACGCTATGAGGGCGCCTTAGGGGCCTTAAAAGAAGCCGCCCAACTCCAGCCAGACAATACACAGACTTGGATGGACTGCGGCAGGCTGTTAGAGCGTCTCCAGCGCTGGGATGAGGCCCTAGCTGCTTATGAACGTGTGATCGCCATTGACCCCAACCATCGCGATGCCTGGATGAATCGAGGGTTTGTGATGGGTACCCTCCAACGCCATGAAGACGCCTTTGCCTCCTTTGATCATGTGGTTCAGCATGAAACAGAGGATGCTGCTGCTTGGCTGAATCGGGGATTAGCGTTACAGGTGTTAGAACGCCATGAAGAAGCGTTTGAGTCCTTTGAGCACACGGTTACCCATAAACCTGAAGCTTACAAAGCTTGGAGCCATCGAGGCTATGCGTTGATCAAGCTGGAGCGCGATCGCGACGCCCTGATTAGCCTTAATAAGGCGCTAGAAATCAACGCTGACTACCCCAATGCCTACTATGGCAAAGCGGTGTGTTATCTGCTCCAAGGGCAGACTGACTTGGGGTTTGAAAACTTGGAACGTGCGATTCAGCTCAATCCGAATCTACGAGAACAAGCTCGCAGCGATACACTCTTTGTTGAGTTTCGCCAAGAGGAATGGTTCCGTAAGTTAGTGAATCGTTAGTAGCTGAACAGAGACAGGATTTGGGCCAATATGCCTTCGCCGGAAATGACTTCGGTTACAAAGCCAAGAAAGAATCCCAACATTGCCAAACGACCACTAAAATTTTCGGCGAAGTCGGTAAAGCCCCACATGGGTTCGGGTGAATTCATAGGATGTAAGACTCCGAAAGTAGTTCATTTGTAACTTTATATTAAGTATAGGGTATGTCGCAAAATTTATGAAGGCACTGCTCGAAGTATCAAGAATCTCAAGGCGCTGATGGCGGCCGCGATCGCGTCAGTTCAATGCTAATTTGTCCCGAAAAGTCTGGTATGGGGGCGGCAACTTTGGTCAAGCGAACTTTGACCTGACTGATCTGTGAATACTGGAGGAGCTGTTCGATGATTGCCGTGGCCAAGCGCTCCAATAGAGCGTATTTTGACGTTGAAATCAGCTGTTTCACCTGCTCAATCACTTGGCGGTAGTCTAAGGTATCGTCGATGCGATCGCTCTGACCCGCTGCCGTCAAATCCAGCCATAGCCCTAAATCCACTTCAAACCATTGTCCTAACTCCTGTTCTGCTGCCAGAAAGCCTGTGTAACCGTAGCTACGAATTCCATTGACCTGTATGCAATCCATATTGATGTCTCTTTAAACCAGGGTGTGAAAACAGTATCTGTTCGGTGAGTCATAGCAGATTACTGCTTGTCTAATTCTTAAAATAACTACTCGATTTCACCGTAAATCGGTCATACTTGAAAAGAGAGGTCCATAGGATTGTAGCTGCTGTATTCTGCCGTGTTGTTTACCTAGCGTATTGATCCAGAAATCGTTATCCCTATGTCCCCCCATGCTCCATACTTTGTTTGCAAATGACGACTCCAGAATCGCGACGATTTGTCATTGGGGATGTTCATGGTCATTACCAAGGATTGCTACAGCTAATCTCCCTCCTCGAATTGGATGCTGCGGACCAAGTCTTCTTTCTCGGCGATCTCATTGATCGGGGTCCCAACAGCTCTAAAATTGTGGATTTTGTCATAGAGCGGTCCTACTCCTGCTTGCTCGGCAACCATGAACAGCTCATGGTCTCGGCTTTAGCCAATGCAAATCTCTCTTCACACTCTTCCGTCTTACAAATGTGGCTACAAGCGGGTGGTAGCGAAACGCTCCAAAGCTACAGCTCCAAACAGCATCTTTGGCAACATTTAGCTTGGTTTAAAACCTTGCCCAGCTATCTAGATTTAGGGGATTATTGGTTGGTGCATGCGGGCCTTCATCCTGACCTTCCGCTAGAGAATCAGACGGCCCAAGAATTTTGCTGGATTCGCCGTGAATTCCACCATATGTCCGCGCCCTACTTTAGCAATAAGCAGATTATTACGGGCCACACTATGACCTTTACGTTCCCAGGTGTCGAGCCGGGGCAACTGGTGCAAGGTGCGGGTTGGTTAGATATCGATACAGGCGCTTACCATCCCATGAGTGGCTGGTTAACGGCCTTGGAACTGTCTTCACTCATGGTTTATCAGATCAATGTCCATCGTGACACGACTCGTGTTCATCCCCTGTCTGAAGTCGTGGTTCCCCTTGAATTCAACCCGCATAGTGCATCCATGTCGATCGGCTAAGCGTAGCAGACAAAATATAAGGGTACTGAGATAATTCTCAGTACCCAATCAGGAAATCTAACGGGTGGTTCTACCTTAGACGCCAACCGTCTCAGAGGTTTTAGTGGAGGTCAACTTCTCATAAGTTGATCGCATTTTGAGTCCAGCAATGACTTGGAACAAGCCAGAACCATTGTTGGAACCGGGATAGTCTCGATGCTTGAGCAGCAATTCAGTCATCTCACCTTCAAACTTAGTCGAGGTATTGCTGAGATGGCCTTCGATGTAAATTACCTCATCCAGCTTCTCAAACTGACCGTCTACTTCTAGGACAGAGACAGCGTTACCGTAGTAGTCATCGGGACCATAGGCCATCCGAATGCCGGGGTAAGAACAGGTCAACTTGCGGCCACAAGGAACCCAGTTGATGGTTGATCCTTCATCAAAGAGGTAGACAGGGGCGAAATCAGGCACACCGTCTTTTTGAATCAGTCGGACTCGCAGAATGCTGCCGGGTTTCTCTTCCTTCAGAAGTTGAGTCGGCAAGATTTGAATCACAACATCTGCATGCTGCTTTTGCGGATCAATGTAGGCCTCAAAGTCAGGGCGGCGAGCATTGATAGAGGCGAGAACGTCTTCATAGGTATGCCCCCGTTCGGCCATATCTCGCTGAATCTTCCAGGCAATTTTGACCTCATCACTGATATCCAGATAAACACTGAAATCAATCAACCCTCGAACCCGCTCATCATGGAGAGGGTGTAGACCTTCAATCACAATCACGTGGTTGGGGTCGATGCGTTCGGGGGGATCAATAAGACCTGTTTCGTGGTTGTAAATGGGCTTATCGATGGATTGACCACCTTTGAGGGTTTTGATTTGCTCGTACATCAAATCAAAATTATTGGCTCTAGGGTCTAGAGCAGTAATACCCGTTTCCTTCCGTTGATAACGATCCAAGCTGTGGTAATCATCTAGGCAAATAACCGTGATGAATTGCTCCCCAAACAGATCCTCCAGTCGGCGCAGGAAAGTAGATTTACCGCATCCAGAGTCACCGGCTACGCCGATTAGAACAACACGGTCTGGTTTAGTGGTCATAACTACGATTTCCTTTATAAATCCTATCTCAACAGCAACTAACCCCAGGCACCAACCCGTATGAGAAGGGGTTTGCACAGA
>NZ_JANQOY010000123.1 GCF_028285565.1 Acaryochloris sp. IP29b_bin.148 | reverse complement strand
TTGCTGGTGTCTTCAGGAGTTGCATCTAGCCCCTGTTTGGCCCAGCTTGCTTGCCATTTGGGTTCAATCTCGGTGGGATTGTAACGGGACTCCACTACTATTACTCCTGAAGGTCTGCGTTTGCTTCACTATTCTAGAGAATATCTGACCTAAACTTCCCTCGATCATTTGTGCTGGATTACTGAGTACAACATTGTTATCGTGCTATTGAATCGCAAGAGGTTGATATTTGCAGGACTGTGTTAATACTTGGTTGTCATCTAACTCATCGAATACCCCTACGACAAACTGCGTGTCGAATCATTGAAGGTCATTTGACACGTGACAATTTGCATATGCTCAAATCGTCATTTAATCGATATTAATAAGTAAAATTTGAATTAGATTTTTTCATGCTTTATCATCTCAGTACACAACTAAAAGTTTGTAATGAGAAATCGACAGCATATGCTTTGTCTACCTAGATACATGAAAGAGATATAGAAATTTACCGTAGTTTTATTATTAGCTAGTAATCGGTTTTCTGCAATATAGGAGTGTTCTAGGGATAGCCAGGTATTTAAGTAGAAAGGGTTTAAGTTTTCATGGAGAGAACTTTTAAGCTAGTGGCTATAAGGCGTCAACAGTAAGATTCAAAGAGAGAGGCGTATATCACTATGATTTGAGCATGAGAAGGTAGCGAGTTAACCTATATTCTTCAAGAAATATGAGCCTCAGGCATTAGAGGAAAGTGAACAAGAAAAATGGAATTACCAGATTATTTAAAAAATATAGAAATAAATCCGTTTAGAGCACCTGCAACCAATGTCGAAACGGATCTTCCGTTTGAATTATTAGAGCCTCGAATATTTGAAAGATTTTGCTGTGAACTTATACAGAGTAAGATGGAGAACGAGCCTGGCAATGATGTTGTTGATATTTTACCTATCGGTGTTTCCGGGCAACAACAATATGGTGCAGATATTTTTGCAAAAGAAAACATAGACTCAAATGAAAAATTCACCCTATATGAAGTCAAAAGAGTAAGGTCTTATTCACTGAGTGAATACAAGAAATCTGTAAAAAGATTTCTTGATAATTATAATAAGTGGGGATTTGAGATAGCTGAATTCAACCTTCTTGTTGCTGAAGATATCTCGGCTGAAAATATTGCATTATGGCAAAGGGAAGCTTATCAACTCTCACAGAAATCAATAGTTTATAGGGTGATTCCTTCATCAACACTCAATAGGTGGACAAAGAACTTCCCAAAGCTAGTTTATAAATACTTCCATCCAGCATGGACTGAGATGTTATTTGGAAAATCGGCAATATGGCATTTTGAAAAGTATGGTATTTGGAGCTTTGAAGAGTCTGCTAGCTGGGAGAAATATACTGGGCCTGAGCAAACCTCATATGGAGATAGTCTAAGTTATATCAATGATCATGTAAAAATTCATGCGTTTTTACCTTCACTCGAAAAAAATAGTGCCAGTTGTTATGTCGAATTTCGAAATGGGCGCTTTTCACATGTAATGATTACTCTTGATCACAAGCAATTAGTGAATGATTTTTTCCCTGCATCAAAAATACCGATTCCTGATAATATCCGACCTTTTTTGCTAAAATCAATTGATGGCGATGGCTATTTTTGTGATATTGGGAATTGCCGAATAAAATTAAGTGTCGATGAAGCGAAAAGCTTATGTGATGTCTTTGATGTATTTTGGAATGAATATAAGCAACGAGTAAAAAATATTGAAAGTTCTTGGAGATCCAAATACTTTAATTATGGAACGAAATCGGCTGAAGATATCCCGCTGCTAAGAATAAAAAGAGGGTTATGGTCTTTGCTTCTTGATTTTGCTAAGTGCCATGATGCATTTAATACTACAGGTAAATGGAGTATATTTGATAGTTGTCCAGGGTGGCTCAAGATTTATACTAGCTCTGTATCAGAAGATATGGAAGCAGGTCACCATGCCTTTATTAAACCTAAAAAATATGAAGGAATATTTAATGACTTTAGGTGGGTTGATGATGACGTAGTATTAGTTTGGCAGCCTCCAAATAACTTTATGATTTCCCAGGAAGGTACAGTTATCAGCCCTCGCTACTACTGGGATGCTGAAACAACACATAATTGGTTAAAAAACTGTCTAATACCTCAAGCTTTAGAATGGGACAGAAGAAATAAAAAAATAGGAATTATTAGACGGATTAAAAGATTACTTCGAAGATTTCTCAATCAGGAAAGTACAGAATTAGTAGAATACAACCCTGATGATTATATAGTATCTTTTTATGAGCCATGCCCAAGTAGAGATCTAGATATGATCGAAGACATTGAGGGTCTTCATCTCATAGCAAATAGGTTGCAGTCATTTTTTAATGGGAATCCAAAATATATTTATCTTAATGAAGATTGCTACAAAAAATTATATATATCTCTAGCTGAAGTCCTTTCAAAAACTGAAGACTATGATTTTTCTTACTTGCAAGGGAATTTAAATTATTTGCATGCAACCGACATGAAATCTTTGATTGAAGCAGTTCGAAAGCATGCTTCCAAACCTAGCAGTGGATGTGATAAAACATTTCTAGTAGACTGTGTTCTACGTTGTATTTTGGTTTCTATTCGAGATTATAAGAATCATTTAAATAACTATGAAATTAGAAATATCGTCACTGATATATATCCATTATTGGAACTAATGGAAGATCGCAAGCTATTGATCAGGCAAGCAAGATTCTTTGATTAGCATCCCTCTAGGACATCTATAGTGAGTGTTGAGGAACAAACTAATCACAACACAAATTCTGAACACACCTGATGTTTGATGGCATTTCAGAAGAAGCAATGACATTGTACAGGGCCATTGTGCACGCATAGGCTGGAAAAGCATTCGAAGTTGAATTCGTTTCCGGCGCTGACTCGAAAAAATTCGCCACCGCTGAAACCCAAGCCGTTAAATAACTTCGGTTGTAGGCTGTGGTCATGGTTGGAGACTTATGGGTTAGGGGCAGTAAATTATTTTTATATCAGAATCCTGAAATCTTGTGAAATCGAGGCGGAATACGACAAACTTTTATCACAACTATAGGTGAGAGCATAACCCTGCTCAGGGGCGGGTGGATTGACAACTCTCGGCAGCAATCTAAAAATACTGGCTGTCGCTCAGCTTCACGCTAGAATTTGGCCCGGCCTAGAATCATCTTAACTGATAACTATAGTTGACAACTTATTGCTCGTTAACTATGGTTGACACATGATTGAGGTTCGTCAAACAGACAATTTTGCCAATTGGTTCACTAAGCTGCGAGATCGAAAGGCTAAAGCGCGAATACAAGCACGTATTGACCGTATCGAGATTGGCAACTTTGGAGATGTCGCTCCCGTTGGGGAAGGTGTTAGCGAACTTCACATTCATTATGGTCCTGGTTACAGGGTTTACTTTGTACAACGTGGTCCAATTGTTGTCATATTGCTTTCTGGTGGTGATAAAGACTCACAAAATGCTGACATCAAAAGGGCTAAAGAAATTGCTAAACAGTTGGAGGATTGAGTGATGCCCATAAACACAACCCGCTGGGATTCAGCCGAACATCTCAAAACAGAAGAAGATATTCAGCTATATCTAGAAGCATGTCTAGAAGAAGCCGAGGATGATCCTGCGTTAATTATTCATGCCCTAGGAGTAGTCGCTAGGGCTAAGAATATGAGTCAACTATCCCGAGATACAGGTTTGAGTAGAGAAGGGCTATATAAAGCGCTGTCTCCTGATGGTAACCCCACATTTTCGACGATCGCTAAAGTTACTAAAGCGCTCGGATTCAAGCTAACCATTCAGCCAACACCTTAGTTTGAGCTAAATCCATGTCTTGCCAACACCTGCACCGGACGTTCGGTAGCCATAGCCACATTGTTCTTTTTTAGGTCTACGCCATTATAGCTAGAAGATGAACCAAAAGATCAAAGAAAGATATCAAACAGATTTTCTCGTTCTACTCGCTGAAGAGTACGGATATAGAAGGTGGTTTTGGTTTCCTTCAATGGGTGAAAAAGAACTGGAAATTTGGTGGGAGAAATTGGAGTCCGTTGACCCATATTTCATGACTCCTGAGCCATTACCGGGAGATCTGATACAAGCTGAAGACAACGATGAGTTTGAATTATTCTTTAAGCTACGCGATTCCGGCAACTATTATACCGCCCATACGCATTGTGACGATGACAGTGTTCTAATAAAGCCCAATGAAACAAAAATATTTCATCAAGGGTACAAAAGTGCTTAAAGGCTATAACGTCGCGGTAAATTATTTTTATGTCAGAGTTCGAGGAATACTGGTTTTGTGTCGTTAATTTGCTCAAATCCTCACATTGAACAATTTTTGAGATTTGCCTATCCGTCTCCTTGAATAAGTAATAGCCTAGAGATATCCATTCCAGTGATTTATCTGTATGACTGAGTTGCTTGAATAAGCGATTGCCCAATTAAAGACTTTGCCGACCGACAAGTAAGATGCGATCACAACCTTGATTTTAGAAGAACTTGAAGATGAAGCAAAATGGGATGATGCTTTTGCTAGTTCCCAGAATCTATGGGGAAAGGCATTCGTGAAAGCTAATCAGGGTTTGCAGCAGATGGTCGCAACATGCTAGTGCTGACTCGAAAACCTTTACCACCGCTGAAACCCAAGCCGTTAGATGCGAATCCTCCTAAGCACAAACATATAGAACTCATCAAAATTAATCGTTTGTCTTTTTGTATCCCACGGGATACGATGGGGCCATGCTTGAAATCCGCGAAACCCAGGTCTATGCTCGTTGGTTTAGTAGTTTACGAGATAGGCGGGCTAAAGCACGCATCAATACTCGGATTCGTCGCTTGTCTTTAGGAAATCCAGGGGATGTCAAGCCAGTTGGAGCAGGTGTTTCTGAGCTTCGTCTAGACTATGAGCCAGGTTACAGAATTTATTTTATTCAGCGTGGACCAGCTGTGATTATCTTGCTTGCAGGTGGAGACAAGCGTACTCAAGCACGAGACATTCAACAAGCAATTGAATTAGCCAAAAACTTATAGGAGGGTAACATGCCTAAAACCAAAACTCAGCTTTGGGATGCAGCACATCACTTAGAAAGTAAAGAGGATATTGCCGCATATCTCGAAGCAGTGCTTGAAGATGGAGATCCAGCTTTGATTACTGCTGCTCTTGGAGATGTTGCCCGTTCTAAAGGAATGACACAGATCTCGCGCGATACTGGCCTTGGCCGTGAGAGTCTTTATAAAGCACTATCCATTGAGGGTAATCCTGAATTTGCAACTATTCTCAAGGTTTTTCAGGCGTTGGGCCTGCGGCTGCAGGTGACAGCAGTTGAAAGTGAGAGCTGTGTCTAACAAGCCCATACAAGAGGACGCTCAAAACACGCTACTGACTTACGCTTTAAAATAATTCTCGTGCCCCTGATGGGTTGGCCGTTAGGCAAAATATGGCAGAGCATCTGATCCGACAGGCGGTCCCCGACGACAGCTCGACCTTAAGCGACCTCGATCAAATCGCACGCAGTAGTTCCGACCGCAGGGACTTCATCCAAGACGCGGTGAAAAATAATCGCGCTTGGATCGTCGAAATTTGCGATCGCATTATCGGTTACGGAGTCATCTCCCATGGGTTCTTTGGCCGCTCGTTCATTGATCTTATCTACATTGCAGAACCGCTGCGCTCATCCGGGTACGGACCCAAATTGCTAACCTTCCTCGAAGACCAATCCCAATCAAACGATCTATTCACCTCGACCAACGAATCCAACTCGCACATGCAGCATGTCCTTAAGAAACTAGGCTACGAACGCTCAGGAGTCATCCATAATCTTGATCCAGGCGACCCAGAGATCGTGTATGTCAAACGTTCATTGCGCGCCTAACAACTCGTTGGAGCAGACCTGAAAATGCGTCACGCCCTTTTGCTCGGCCTCATTTCCAAACCGCTCAACTCCACCGTCAGCGATCATTGTCGACGAAATTTTTCAACGAACAAGCAATATCGGGGAATGCCTTCACCAGTTTACGGTCGGCAGTAACAAGCGGAATTGAGAAGGATTGTGCGAGCGCAACGAATTCACAATCATACGCAGAACAAGCGCTCTTATCTGCCAGTGATAAGACATGGCTGTATTGCACACTGAATTCATTCTGATTCATCAGACTTTCCGCCTGGCTCTGGATTTCAAGAGCGGTCGGAAAGTCCACAATATCTTTACGCAGATATAAAGCAAGAATATTGCGAAACTCACTCCGCCAGAGCATGGGCGCTACCCAATGGTCATCCGTTTCGATGAGACGTTCCACATATCTCGTATTGTTATCCGCGGGCAAGAATAGATACGCAATAACATTGGTATCAACAACTATCACTCAGGGCGTCCCATCGTCTTCGCATCAGCAATATCTTTAGCACTAATTTTTTTTGTTTTTACTCGTGCTCGAACGGCTCGCGCATTCGCGAGTATCTGATCTGGGGCTAGTCGATTGGGCAGTAACATTTGCTCCAGACATGCGATTAATTCGCTGTTAATGCTTCGGTGGTTGCGATTCGCAGTCTCCTTGAGCAACTCGTAGAGGTCGTCTGGGATATTCTTTAGAGTTAGATTAGCCATAAGGCATGGTTTTTTAAAAAGCGGTAAATACCATTATGGTGTCAATATGGTTCTTTTTCAATTGCTGCAAAGATACTCATTCAGGCTATCAGCATAAAGTGCCGTATTCCCAAGCACCAAAGTACTCCCCATCCAGTTCCTAGATAAAATAGTGTTGAGTTTCCAAACTTGCGGGCAAAGAGTGAACCTAAATGGTACAAACACCCTCAAAAACGCTGACCTTGGCGGAGTTTCTGGAACTGCCTGAAACGAAGCCTGCAAATGAATACATTGATGGTCACATTATTCAAAAACCGATGCCCCAGGGGAAACATAGTGTCATTCAAGGAGAACTTGTACCTACGATCAATGGAGTCGTTAAGTCCAAACGTATTGCTCGAGCCTTTCCTGAACTGCGCTGTACCTTTAGTAATCGTTCAATTGTTCCTGATATTGCAGTATTTCTTTGGCACCGAATTCCCCGCGATCAGAATGGGGAAATTGCTAACACCTTTTCTATCGCACCAGATTGGACCGTTGAAATCCTGTTTCCCCATCAAAGCCAAACAAAAGTCACAAAGAATATTCTCCACTGCCTGCAGCATGGAACCGAAGTAGGTTGGTTAATCGACCCAGGTGAGCAAACAGTGTTTGTCTATCGCCCCAAACACGAACCTGAAGTCTTGGATAAGCCAGATCAAATCATTCCTGTCCCTTCTTTTGCCAGTGAACTACAGGTTACGGTAAAAGAGTTATTTACTTGGTTGTTGGAATAAGAATTGGACGTACCTGTACAGTTCTCGCTCTTCAATGATTAATAAGTAATACTATATTGGTATTACATTGATTGAGAGAGAACCGATCAGATGCGAGTGACCACAAAAGGACAAGTGACAATCCCTAGGAATGTTAGGGAAGTTTTGGGGATTATGCCTGAGACAGAGGTTGAATTTATCGAAGAAAACGGAAGATTTTATATTGAGAAGGTCAGCAACCGAAAAGCAACCCAAAAATTTGAAAAGCTGAGAGGCATAGCGACCGTCAAGATGTCGACCGATGAGATTTTGGACCTCACCAGAGAACAGTCGTGAACGGCATTTTAATTGACTCATGCGTGTTGCTGGATTTATTCACGGATGATCCGAATTGGGCAGAGTGGTCAGAAAGCATTTTAGAGAGCTGTAGCCTCACCAATACCCTCTATATCAACTCGATTGTCTACACTGAAATATCGATGGGGTTTGAGAAAATAGAAGAGTTAGAGAATGCGATAGCAGTACTAAATTTGAAAGTGTTGGAACTGCCTCGTGAAGCATTGTTCCTAACCGGTAAGGTATTTTTGCAATATAGAAAGAATAAAGGCACAAAAACTTCACCCTTACCTGATCTCTTTATCGGTGCTCATGCTTCTGTTTCACAATTTGACTTAATCACTAGAGATGTCAGCAAATATAAAACATACTTTCCACAGGTCACACTGATCCATCCTTAACCTTTGACTGAACTCTTTCAACAAGCTATTGCAGAGGTTTCCAAATTATCTGATGAACAGCAGAATGAGATCGCAACCTTCGTTTGGCTGAAATGCCGAGCGCCGATCAAAACGACACTGAAAGGGAACAGCCATGAACGAGTGCAATGGCCAAACAAGATCCGATCGTATACAACAAATTGGTCAGATGATCCTGGCTAGCAAAAAGATTACGGATATAAAAAACTGGGATGGATTGTCTTTGGTCATTACGTTGCGTGAAGGTCGGGGTGGCAGTGTTCACGGCTTCTACTATTTGAAGAATGGTAACTTCGGTGCGACTTCGACTGGCCAGGTTGGTAAGACCATCACCGAATTCCATGCGTTGCGAAATATTATGTATGAGGAGACCGGAGAAAGATGGTGCCAGGCTCTTGTCCATCTGACACGCCCAGGGCCAGACATAAATATCAAGTTCGAATATGACAACCCGCAGCGTTGGAAGCCCAGTATTTCTGGCCTTGATATGACAGACTACGCGAACTCTATCAAACCACCAATTGGCTAAGCATACTTTTCATCAGCACAAAAATCGTCATTCAGATTTGAATTTACAACAACGGATAATCACGCTATGAACCGAAGTTGCATGGCCGGTCGACTTTTGACTGAATAATCAACTCTTGCGACTCGGTTATCGCGGATGTTAGCGATCCTTGTCAACAAACTCTTTCAACGAACGAGCAATATCAGGGAATGCCTTCAACAGTCCACGGTCAGCAGTAACAAGCGGGGAGATATAGTCAAATGTGGTGTATGAGAGAGCATCAGGCGACCTTCTCGCGATCTATTGAATTAGAGTCCTCTTCGATGTGTATACCATCGATAAACG
>NZ_JANQOY010000104.1 GCF_028285565.1 Acaryochloris sp. IP29b_bin.148 | reverse complement strand
TTTATTCATGGAAGCAGTTCTGCTGTTGGCGAAACTACCTGAAGCCTTCTCCGTTTTTAGCCCGATTGTGGATGTTATGCCTGTTATTCCACTTTTCTTCTTGGCGCTTGCTTTCGTTTGGCAAGCAGCGGTTGGTTTTAAGTAAACAACACGCATTTTAATAAGCCGTTGATTTATTAATAAACCGTTAACAGGCCTTTGATATAACTCAGCCGCAGGAACCATTCCTAACGCTGTAAAGGGAAGTGAGTGATCGCTTCCTTTTTTGTTGGTTATCGATACGCCTAGAAGAGGCTGGAGCCGAGAAAAGAGGTCAGCCAATATGGACTGCTATGGTAATAGTTCTTGCCCACGATCCAACCGCCGCTGAGTGTACCAATCGACAAAAGCACCATCAGCAAAAGGGTGAGGCGCCGGTTAAGTCCCGCTGATTGTAATTCTAAGCGGGCCAGCGTTTGGGAAGCTAAGAGCACAACAATCATGCCGAAGAGGGTGGACGCGGCCACAGCCATCGTAATGACTCCACTTAAGATCAGCATTGATATCACCCCTCTGGGTCCCAAACGGAACATCCGCTTGGTCACTTCCTCTCCCCAAAACAGCAATATGGTCAGGGAAATCGCTACAAACCAGGACCCCATCGCCCAGCCGATATGATAAGCCGAGAGGTGCCAGCCCAGGAGACCATAGGCTACCCCGACACAAAGCAACGAGAGAATTGGGGTAATCATATGCAGTGTGGGACTTGATGTATGCCTTTCAGTGTACTCATGAGGCTGGGCGATTTGTTGCGATTTCTGAGAAAGCGAATTGATTGATACCGTCTCAGCCCCATTCCACGTTACGCTCAACTAGAGTAAGGATATGCCTGCCCCCCTGTAGTCCTGTTGAGTGAATAGCCGTAATGGAGATTCATCCTTTGTCAGACCAGCCCTCTCTCCAGACCAATACTGTGAATAGCGACCTGCACCACCAGCAAATGATGCGGCGTTGTTTACAGCTGGCAAAGCAGGCCGCTGGCTTTACCACTCCGAATCCGCTGGTCGGGTGTGTGATTGAGCGGGATGGGGAAATTGTGGGGGAAGGCTATCATCCGAAGGCGGGAGAACCCCATGCAGAGGTATTCGCCCTGAGAGCTGCAGGTAGCAAAGCTAAGGGGGCAACGGCTTACGTGAGTTTAGAACCCTGTAATCACTTTGGCCGCACTCCACCCTGTTCGGAAGCGCTGGTCAAAGCTGGGGTGGCGACCGTTGTTGTGGGGATGGTCGATCCAGATCCACGGGTATCGGGTCAGGGAATTGAGCGGCTCCGAGCTGCTGGTATTCAGGTGATCGTGGGAGTGGAAGAAGCTGAATGTCAACGCGTCAACGAGGCCTTTGTGCATCGCGTATTGCATCAGCGTCCCTTTGGTATTCTTAAATATGCCATGACCTTAGACGGCAAGATTGCAACGTCAGCAGGCCATAGCGCTTGGATTACGAAGGAAGTGGCTCGCACCCATGTTCATCAACTGCGGGCCACCTGTGATGTCGTGATCGTGGGTGGCAATACGGTACGCCGTGATAATCCCCATTTAACGACCCATCATCAGGCTGATGCGAATCGGCCTCCAAATAATCCGCTGCGGGTGGTGTTGAGCCGAACCCTTGATTTACCGCAAACCGCACATTTGTGGAATACAGCAGTGGCCCCCACGACTGTGCTAACGCAAGGTCATCCTAACCCTAAGGGGCAAGTATACCTAGAACAGCAGGGGGTAGAGGTGATTAATTTAGATGAACTGACGCCACACACCGTGATGGCTTATTTGGGCCAACAGGAGCTACTGTCGGTTTTGTGGGAATGCGGAGGAACGTTGGCTGCCCGTGCGATCGCAGATGGTTCTGTGCAAAAAGTTCTGGCATTTATTGCTCCCAAAATTGTGGGTGGCCAAAATGCCCCCTCACCTGTGGGAGAGTTGGGATTCAATAAAATGACGGAGGCCCTTCAACTCGAACAAGTGCGTTGGCATATTGTCGGAGAAGATTGCCTCGTAGAAGGATATTTACCCAAGCAATCAACTAGAGAATAGTTTCTCCTCACTCCTTTCTCCATAAAGATTTGAGCCAGAACTAGCATGAGTGATGGGGGCAGCTCCTCTCATCATTGCGTCAAAGATATTGCGCCAAAGATTGCACGGCACAACGTTCCTCTGGTCAACCTGTAATTTCTTAAGAGGGAATTCTGATTTGCTCCTTGATGGGGTGAGGTATGCTAGTCGAAATAGCCCCCCGTCCTCAATCTCGGAGTCAGCATGAAACTGGCAGATCGCATTGGTCAGGTGTCTGCATCTTTGACCTTAGCCATCTCAGCAAAAGCCAAAGCAATGCGGGCTGACGGTATTGATGTTTTGAGTTTTAGCGCTGGGGAACCCGATTTTGACACGCCCGATCACATTAAAGCGGCGGCTAAACAAGCGTTAGATGAGGGGAAAACTAAATACGGCCCCGCACCGGGTGAACCACAACTGCGAGCAGCGATTGCCCATAAACTACAGCACAAAAATCGTTTAAATTTCCAGGCCGAGAATGTACTGGTCACCAACGGAGGTAAGCAATCTCTTTATAACTTGATGCAGGTGCTGCTCAACCCCGGAGATGAAGTGCTGATTCCGGCCCCTTATTGGCTCAGCTATCCAGAAATGGTGAAATTGGCGGGGGGAACTCCAGTCACCTTGGCAACGGATGCCCAAACCGGATTTAAAATTACGCCTGCCCAGCTACAAGCCGCGATTACACCCCACACCCGTTTATTAGTGCTCAACTCTCCTTCGAATCCGACGGGGATGGTCTATACCCCAGCTGAGATTGCCGCTCTGGCCGATATTATTGTTGCTGCCAAGATTTGGGTGGTGTCGGATGAAATCTATGAACGAATTCTGTACGATGATGCCGAGCAGCTCAGTATTGGCGCCGTCAGTGAGGCCGCCTTTCAGCAAACCATTATTAGCAATGGCTTTGCCAAAGCCTACTCGATGACCGGATGGCGGATTGGTTATCTAGCGGGTCCCTTAGAATTGATCCAAGCCGTGGGGCGCTTGCAGAGCCATAGCACCTCTAATGTTTGTACTTTTGCTCAATATGGTGCGATCGCAGCCCTTGAAGGTCCCCAAGACTGTGTTGAGTCCATGCGCCAAGCCTTTGATCAGCGGCGTCAGCTCATGTTTCGGCTCCTAACCGATATTCCCAGTGTCACCTGTCCACGGCCCCAGGGTGCATTTTATATGTTCCCAGATATTAGCTGCACGGGTTTAGGCTCCATCGAATTTTGTGAAGCCTTACTAGAACAATTCCATGTGGCGGCGGTGCCCGGTGTGGCTTTTGGGGCCGACCCATGTATTCGGCTGTCCTATGCCACAGACCAGACCAGTATCGAGCAAGGTATTGAGCGATTGGCGCAGTTTATCTCATCCCTGAGCCATTAGCTCCCCTCTCTAGTGACCCACATCGGCCTGAAAGTGGCTCGCGCTCAGCCCTAAAGCCCCAATAAATGTGTCAAAGCTTAGCAATCTCCGCCGTTGTTTCCGATCAAACGGTATGCTTTGCATAAGATTCACTGATTAATGGATAACTGCTTTGCCCATCCACTCCTTTGGGTATGATACTCACATTTTATGCTCCGCGAGACAACCCAGAGCCGTGCAGTTTAGGGGCTTGCCCAACTCATGAAACAACTTCTTTACCTGGAAATTCCCACGCCGGATCTCGCTGCTGTTCAAACTTGGTTGCATCAGCAAACAGCAGACATGCTGGGCTTAAGCACTAGCGTTGTCACACCCACCACTTCAGGGATCCACATTACCGCAGGTTCAGCAAAATTAGTTGTGTTTTTGTGGCGGCATCTCAACACCACTTATCTCAAGGTGATGCAATGGTCAGACCAGCCATTAGCAGGCCAACAAGCATGGCTTCGTTCCTTTGAAGCCACGCTCAAATCCGCCTTTCCCTATGCTCCAAAACCTTTCCCAGAGATTGATCTAGCCCAAACGGATATTTTTTCTGCCCTAGCGCCTCATTATCCATTAACGGCCAAGTACTTCCAGAATATCCCTAACGGCGAAGCAGATTTGCAGCGTGCCTATTGGTGGGAGAAACGCTGGCGAGACACGGTTAAACTAGGTCCTCAACCGCCCAAAGTTCAGCCGATTGTTGAATCTGCTCCGCCTGCTCAGCCCGATTCCACCTGGGATTTGGTAATTGTTGGCGGTGCGCTAGGGGCTTTAACAGCGGCAATGATGGCGCGTTTGGGCTACAAAGTGGCGCTTGTCGAGCGGATCAAATTTGGCCGCATGAATCGAGAGTGGAATATTTCACGAAGTGAGCTACAAACGCTAGTGGATGTGGGGCTGCTAACGACAGACGAGCTGGAAACGTTGATTGCTCGTGAATACCAAGATAATTTCAATCTATTTTTTAGCGGCAATAATCCGCCTGCAGCTCGGTCTTCCGTCCTCTATACCCCCACCGTTCTCAATGTGGCGATGGACTGTGATCGGCTGCTGCAGTTATGTGGCGAAAAGCTGCTGGCTGCTGGTGGCCAAATTTTTGAGTGCACTGAATTCGAGCAAGCCTACTTGGAATCCGACGCGGTCACCATTCAAGTGCGGGACTTAAAGACCGATCAAGTGTCGTATATGCAGTCCACATTGCTGATCGATGCCATGGGTACAGCGTCGCAAATTGCTCAGCAAATTAATGGCGGTCAGGCCTTTGATAGCGTTTGTCCCACCATTGGCGGCGTCGTTAAAGATGGCTTTGCTTCGGGCGTCTGGGACCAGGATTATGGAGAACCTCTATTCACGAATGGCGATACCAGCCGCGGTCGCCAACTGATCTGGGAAATGTTTCCGGGAGAAGGTAACGATATCACCATTTATTTGTTTTACTACCATCAGATTTCCCCAGAGAATCCGGGGTCCCTACTAGAGCTATTTGAAGATTTCTTTGCTTGTTTACCGGACTATCGTCGCTGTGATTTAGACCAGTTGGAATGGCGCAAGGCGGCCTTTGGCTATATTCCAGGACGCTTTAGTCGCAATGCTCAGGATCGGTTGCCGGGGTGCGATCGCATCCTCTCCATTGGCGATGCCGCGTCCCTCAACTCTCCCCTGATCTTTACCGGGTTTGGGTCTTTAGTGCGCAACTTACCCCGAGTCACCCATCTTTTACACACTGCCCTCCAGCACAATCTCGTGTCAGGTGAAGATCTCGGATTGGTCAACGCCTACCAAGATAATCTTGCCGCCACCTGGATTTTTTCCCGAGGCATGATGGCAAAACCGCAAACCACCTTGCCTCCCTATTGGATTAACGCCATCCTCAATGCGTTCTTTGGCGTTCTCAGTACTGAACCCCCAGATGAAGTCGATGACTTTATCAAAGATCGAGGCGGATGGTTATTTATGACGCGAACCATCCTTAAAGCAGGCCTGCGCATGCCCAAAATCCCTTGGTGGGTTGCTCGTGCGATTGGATTCAAAGAACTCTTTAGTTGGGTACCGACGTATTTCACCTTTACCTGGGCTGCCCTCCTCTCCTTTCTATTTAGTGGGTGGTTACCCCAATTACTGCAGCGTTGGCAACAGCCCCTTGCTCAGTATTGGCCTCAAACGTGGCTCCGGCTTCTCAGTTGGAGTTATCGATTAACGTATGGTATCGGTAAACCCAAACTGATGTTGCATCTGCCGCCACTGACAGACCTGGCCATTGCAGATACCCCTGCGATCGAATCCTCAGCCACAGAAACCGTTTCTAGCCTTCCCCATTAGTGAACCTGGCCTACCGCTAGATCGAAGATATCCTCCAAAGCAGTATTTGAACTTGCTTGGAACAAAGCCGTATAGTAAGGCCAACAGCCATGGCAACATTACTGTAAACATCCTAGTTGAGGGTTTTGTATGGGTCTTTGGCACTTAAACTTAGCGATTAATCCGATGCAGACTATCCTAGAACGGTGGCTCCAAAGTTTAGCAGATAGTTATCCTGCCCTATCGTGGATGGTGGCTCATCCGCTTTTGGCTGTGCTCAGTCTCTTAGTGGTGCTGGCCATTGTGCAGATTTTGCTAGGTTGGCTCAGTAGTGGGATTAAACATCTCCTATTCTCAATTGTGAAGTCTCCCTATTCCTTGGTGAGATGGCTATTGGAAAAAGGCACCGCCCCCCTAAATGGCCCAAAAACGAAATTTGGTCGTTCCCCCAAAGACAAAACGCAAGATCAAGTCATCTCCATTTTGAAACGCTTAAACCATCACCAACAGGAGCAAGATAAACTCCTGAAAGAACTCAAGTCTCTCCTCCCGCTCCGTTCTGCAGACGCCCTATCTTCCTCAGCTTCAACCCACGATGAAGCCCCGGCAGACCCCTCACCGACCCATCAGACCCCGTCCAGCTAGCAAGATGGCCCCCATTTTTAGACGAAGGAGGCAATTTAGAAAGTGTTCCATAGGTGCCCCGCATCGCAGCGAATTCCGATCTAGAATTGTGGTCGCACGTAAGTGGATGAGTAGAAATGACTAGCCAAACAATCATTGCTGAATCCTCAAAAGGTACCCCTACTCCACGAACTGATGCAAAGCAGACGGTGGCCCCCACTGATGCACGTCTGTTTGATAAAGTTAGGCACCACTATCACTCCGATCATCAGGCTGAGTATTTAGATATCAACGCTCAGGTAGAGCTGCTTCTCCAGCAGCTACAAACGGAGGTACAGAAGCAAGCCGTGGCCACAGACTACTGCCATTAGTGAAAACTGGGGATAATGACAGGTTTCCTTGCTGCCTAGTCGGTTGAGCTAATTACCAAACTGGCCTATGGCGCCCATCTCCTTTGTTGATGCAGCGGATGCTGTTCGTATCTGATTCAACAAACTACCCCTAAGAAGCAGTGTAGGATGGGGGGTGATCTGTCTATGGTTTACCCCCCGGAGCGTTTATGACTCAGCTCCTTTCCACTGCTCTAAACTACGAACAAAGCTACCCTTGCCCGCTTTGTCGCCACGGTCAACTCACAAACTTGGTGCTAATGGATGCGTTTTCCTGTAGCTTTTGCCATCATATTTTTACGGCTAATCTCCCCCAACAATCCATTTGCTTAGCGGATGGTCAGCAAGCGGTTAGCTGGCAGTGGAAAGGACAGCGATGGCACCCCCTCCATCATCCGGATATCGATTTTCCGTTGGGTATTTGGATACTTTGCACCAGTCTTGCTGTTGTACCGCCCGCTTTAATTTGGGGTGTTCATCATATTTTTCCACCATTACCCAACAGTACAGGTGACTCCTTCCATCTGCTCTGGCTGGGCGTTGTGTTTGTTACTCACAGCCTGATCGCCCTCCTGATATTGGCGGAATTCCACCAGTTTCCCCGCTACCTATCCTGGAAATTCCGACTCCAAACTTAAGGTCCTACCGGGGCATACGAGAGATCGCCCAACGCTTCTAAGTCCAATTGGGAGGCGACAGTGGCTAACTGCTCTAGGTGGGTTAAATCATCTAAATAGGGGACCATGCCCAAAACAGGAACTTGAGTGAGAGATTCAATCATGGCAACGGGAGCCCATTGTTGAATCTCTGTAGGAGAGAACGGCTGCGCAGCGTTCAAAATAATCCCTTTGACCTCTAGTTGTGACTGGCGAGCTAAGGCTACATGTGCAACCGCTTGTCCAATACATCCCAAGCGAATGGGGACGACTAACAGGATCGGCAACCGCCAGTCTCGGGCTAAGTCAGCAACAGTCAATTCATGGGTGACGGGTGATCCCAATCCCCCTAAGGCTTCGACTAATACCCAATCAAACTGGCTTTGTAACCTTTGCAAGGCTAGCCATGCTGGTAATAGGTCAATCGTTTGACCAGCATGGTCTGCGGCTAAAGGTGGAGCAAGGGGCTGCTCAAAATAGACAGGGTTAATCGATTCAGCGGATTGCTGTAATTGAAACAGGTGAGTATATCGTTCACGATCGCCCGGACCGGATTGCACCGGTTTACAGACCGCAACGCTTTCATGGGATCGATACATCTGCCAATAGGACAATAGCGATGAGGTGATCACCGTTTTCCCGATTTCTGTGTCCGTACCGCTGATTAACAAAGTTTGTGCCACAACCGTGTTCTTCCTACACTGACTATTTCTTAAGTTGACGAACTAACCAATAACTAATGGATAAGGAGAAGATGGCTGCTGCCAACCCTAATAGATCTAAACCGGACGATTTCGCAAAGTCGAAAATAATTAGCTTCCGAGCCACGGCGATCAAAGCCGTTGCAACCACCAACTGCACCTGCACTCCCTGATGATCGAGGTAAGCTTGGACATTTTCCAGCAACTCTAGAGCAATCAAGATATTAAGGAAGAGACCAAAGATCTCCAATAACGTTGATTTAAAGAAGCCGATAGGTTCCATCGACAACTCCTGGATCACCGTATATCCAAGGTCGAAGAGCGCAAAAAAAATAACAATAATCAGTGCTATCGATACAATCTTGGCAACGGTTCCTTCTAACCAGTGCAACATGCGCAGAAAAGATGCATCACTCAAAGCTCTGGCAATTCGATCTCTTGTTCAAGGGTTACGCTTCATAGGCCATTGAACAGGTCAATTTAGATATCAAAGTTAATAATCAACCTATTACAGAAACTTGATTCGATGGCACTCGCACCAGATAATAAGGGAGCTGTAGTGATACAGCTAATCTTGCTAGTCTTTTAGCGATTGCTAAGCCGCTTAGATTATCTGTATTATCGTTTTGCCCTTTTTCATAGGAATCTGATTATGATCAGCGACATTTTACCCACAATTATGACTCCTTTGGTTATTTTAATCGGCGGTGGAGCCGCTATGACAGCCTTCTTCTATTATGTTGAGCGTGAAGGATAATGAGTGGCGGATACCTCATCCACTGATGCCATATAGTCCCAATAACCGCCTTTGCTTAATGGACGGTTTTGTATAGCAAGAAGTCATAACAAGCATCCTAATTAAAAAGGGGAGTCAGCTAACTGACTCCCCTTTTAGATATCGCAAAAATGCTAGCTTACAGGGAAGAACCCAAGCCTGCATATGCTCCATAGAAAAAGAGACCTACAATTGCAATGAGGGCGGTCCCTGCGACTGTCCCTACTAGCCATAATGGAACTTTTCCATCTGCCACAGACTTTTCCTCCTAAAATTACCAGCAAAGTTTATGCATAGAATAGTTTGTTCTCAAAAGCGCTTATCAAATGGATAAACGAAATTTTATGTTAGTTAAAAAAGTAGCTCGAGAACAATAAAGCTAAAACAAGAACAAGTAACAAGCCAATATAGAGCGATGTACGATTCAACTCTACGGGTTGCTTATTCGGATTGGGTGTTGCCATTAACGTCTCCTATCTCTGAATGAACTGCATAGCTGCGATTGCACCCAGAAAGAAGGTAACCGGGACACCTAGGGTATGAACAGCCAAC
>NZ_JANQOY010000064.1 GCF_028285565.1 Acaryochloris sp. IP29b_bin.148 | reverse complement strand
TTACACACACAATCAGTTTGACGAACACCATTGGCTGAGGAGCACACAGGCATCCTCGCACAGAGTGGACTGTAAGCGGTTGACAAATCCCATGACTGGGAGGTCGGGGGGGCCACGCAGGATTGGGAACCATTTATGCAAAAACTCTAATCCATGAATGAAGGCTGATACGCTTACGGTTCAGCCTTCACTCCGAAACTCTAATATCAATGACGCTGGGCTTAAAGTTGTACAAACTGCCATCTAACTCAACAGGCATACCAATTTTAATCAGCGTACTGCCAAACACAGGGCCATTCTCTGTGGTTTGACCTTTGCCTTCTAAGGTGACAATCATATTGACTGAGAACTGTTCTTCCGGTCTAGGATCGGTCACGGCTTTAATCGAACCATCGGGCTGAGGGGCATGGGTGGTTCGAGGCAGAAAGTCTACTTCTTTAATTTTGACCTCCCCTACCGGTTGATTACGGATCTTAAAACTGGCAGTTTCTCCAGATTTAATCAAATTCTGTGGATCTCGACTTTTTAAACCCAGCACCAGTAGATCAACTTCGATATTAGAGCTGGCATTGGCTAGGGTGCCAGAGGGACCAGGAAAGAGAAAAATGGCAGCCATAATAAACAGGATGATCAAGACAGCTCCCGCATCTAAGAGGTTAACTTTACCGAACAAGCGTCCCTTGGAATCCAATACAGCCATTTGCAATTCAGACCTAGACAGTTACAAGTGCATCACAATCAGCAGGCAGTGCGATTGATTTTGATGCTGACAGACTATCACGACTTTCGTTTGGCCAGATACCCCATTCTGAGAGAGGTGACCTTCACATATCTTGATTGAGATTTTTATAGATCTTTCCTTTCCCTAGATAAAGCTGACAGTCTCTCTGTCCAGAAAGGGTATGATCGATATGGCTATCAAAACGTTTAAGCTTAGGTCTCACTCTAAATTTGAATGAAATTAGCCTTTTAGCCCGTTTCTATTCAAATTCAGGGTTGAGCAGTTGGCGTTCAACAAGCTGTCGATACCAGAGGTGGGGGTTCGCAAATGAGTGTTACACAGAGCAGTAATCCAAATGTGTTAGGGTTCACCGAAGAGGATGTGGCTCAACTGGCTCAGCGATTAGAAGAGGATGATTATGAAACGCCATTTGCCGCCCTGGAAGACTGGCACTTGTTGAGATCGCTCGCCTTCCAACGTCCCGAACTCACCGAGCCTTATTTATACCTATTAGATCTCGAAGCCTTCGACGAATCCTAAGCCCTGCCCTACTTATGAGGCGATAGCGTCCTAGTGTCTTCTCGTATCGTCATAGGTATCGGCGGTGGTATTGCTGCCTATAAAGTCTGTGAACTTATCTCAGCGCTGGTGAAGTCCGGTGCTGAGGTTAAAGCAATCCTCACCCCTGCCGCTCAAGAATTTATTACGCCTCTAACGATCACCACCCTCTGCCGACAGCCAGCCTATGAGGATGCCAGTCTGTGGCACCCTCACCATACTCGCCCGCTGCATATTGAGTTAGGCGAATGGGCTGATCTATTGGTCTTAGCGCCTTTAACCGCAAACACCTTAGCCAAACTCGCAATAGGATTAGCCGATAATCTATTAACCAATACCGTCTTGGCTTCCACCGCCCCTATCCTGGTTGCCCCCGCCATGAATACGACGATGTGGAGGCAGTCCGTGGTTCAGCGCAACTGGCATCAATTACTAGAGGATCAGCGGTATCATGCCTTGGGACCAGCCTCAGGGATGCTCGCTTGCGACACCGTGGGGGAAGGTCGAATGGCTGAACCCGCCGATCTATTGATCTACATAGAGTCTCTGCTCATAACCAAAGGCCAACGGGATCTGCAGGCTAAGCGAATTCTGATCAGTGCTGGCGGCACCCGTGAGCACCTCGATCCAGTCCGATTTATAGGTAATCCATCGTCCGGAAAAATGGGGTTGGCGTTGGCGTTGGCAGCTCGGCATCGAGGGGCAGAGGTGCAGTTGGTGCATGGTCCTTTAGCAACTCCGTTACCCACAACACCTTCATTAAAAACAGTTGCCGTGACCAGTTCGGAAGATATGCGTGCTGCTGTGTTAGCCGCCTATCCTCAATCCGACTGGACCATTATGGCAGCGGCAGTGGGTGACGTGAAGCCAGCGCATTATTTCCCTGAGAAACTACCTAAAAAATCTCTACCTTCAGACTTACCGCTTAAACCCATCCCGGATATCCTGGCAGAACTCGGTCAACACAAACAACCTCACCAGAAACTGATTGGTTTTGCAGCCCAAACAGGCGATATTATTGCCCCTGCCCAAGAGAAGTTAGAGCGCAAACGCTTGGATGCCATTATTGCCAACCCAATTGATCAACCCCAAAGTGGCTTTGGCAGTGACCAGAATCAAGCTGTTTTTCTTGATTCCACCGGACATCAAGTGGCCATTCCTATTTGTAGTAAATTACGCATGGCCCATCAAGTGCTAAATCTTATTGGTGCATAAGCCTAGGTCGATGTGATCGATCACATGTTCTAAGTTAATGGCACGATAACGAGCGCTATTGATCCGATGAAAGCGTTAGTATTTTATTCACAATCGATAGGTGGAGGGGTTTGGGAGGCAGATTCCGTCTCACACACTTTAACTGTGGTGAAATCACCATCTTTTATAGTGACTACGCCACTAAAGCTCTTTGTGTCAGAGCTTTTGGCCGTCGCTGTTGCATACGCTCGGTTAGCATCACCTGAGACAATTTCGATATCGAAAGATTCATCTTCGAAAGGTTCAATTCCTAACTCTGTATACGAAGTTGCAAAGGTTGGATTTTCAAGCCGATATGCCTGTTGGGCCCTATTGATTGCTCCAAGTGCATTTTTAGCTCCAGCGTCTCGCGCTTTGATTGCCTGACTGGTTGCCTGATTATTGAGGGAATCAAATAGGGAAATGGGCTTGATATTTTCCGGTAATGCTGTCTGATCGGAAACTTTTGTGAGGGGAACCTCAATCACTTGATCCTCGGCGCTTGCTGGATCGGGGGTGATCAGATATACCTTTTGATCTGGATGCAATACAAAGGTAACCTTTTCCCCACTGGCTGGATCTTTTAACTCCCACGTTCCTTGCCATGTACTGTTTGTAGAGGGTTCTTCACTCGTGGGGGTGTCAGCCGAGCAACTCGCTAACAAGAGAAAAGCTGCTGCAGTACTGACAAGAGCAGCAGGATATCGCCAGGATTTATCAGACATTAGGATAAAGTCTACCTCTGATGAATAGGATAAAGTCTACCCCTATTGAAGGGATAAACGACCAGCCATATTCTAAAGTTGCAATCAAGATTCAGTGTTCTGCTTGAACGGTAACTCCTGATTGATATAGTCAATCTCTCGCTGCTCATCCTCATTAATTTCATCGATATAGTGATGAAAAATCTGCTGAAGACGAGGTTCATAGAATCGGTGCAGACTGGAGTTTGGCGTTGCTCGAAATCCCCGTCGTTTCTTATGTCTGCCCCCGGCCCCCGGATCAAACCGCTGAATCCCTTGGGCCACCGCCCATTCAATCGGCGAATAATAGCAAGCTTCAAAATGTAAACAGTCAAACTCTCGATCGCTGCCCCAATAGCGACCATAGAGCTGCTCACCCTTCGTCAAGCAAAAAGACATCCCTACAGGTTGTTGAATCTCTCCCTCTGGATAGGCCGCCACAAACATCACTCGATCCGCATAGGTCGATTGCAAATCCAGGAAAAACTTCCGAGTCAGATACTTACTACCCCACATAAACTTGTCACATGTGTCTTGGTAATAATGGTGCATCCGACCATAGAGAAAGTCAGGGATCTCTTCCCCTTGATAGGTGCGGAGTTCTAGCCCCGCCTTGGTCACACTCTTGCGTTCTCGCTTAATATTGCGGCGTTGATTAGCATTGAACGCCCCTAGATAATCATCGAAGGTCGAAAAGCCCTCATTCTGCCAAATATAGCTGTGATGCAGCCAACCCTTAAATCCATGCCGTTCAATCACGGGCTGCCAGTCTGGATCTACAAATAGAAAATGGCAGCCTGATAAGTTGTTCTGGGCGCAAAAGCCGTCAATCACCTGCACCATTAACCCCGTCAGCATATCCTCATCTTCATCAGGGGCAATTAAAAACCGATAGCCTTCCGCTGGGGTAAAAGGCGTCATTCCCAAAAGCTTGGGATAATATTCAATCCCCATTCGGTAGGCCACATCGGCCCACTGGTGATCAAACACAAACTCGCCATAGCTATGGCCTTTGACATAGAGCGGGGCCGCCGCCACCAAGGTCTGATCACACCAGACAGTTAGGTGTTGCGGTAACCATCCTTTGCGTGCGATCGCACTCCCCGACGTCTCCAAATTATTGAGCCAGTGCCACTCCAAAAAGGGCGTTTTTAGGGGGACCGCTAACTTATCCCAAGCTTGCTGAGAAATCTGTCCAATCTGCTCAAACCACTGAACGGAATAGCGAGGTTGGGGTTGGGTGACCATAGGCGAAAATAGAAACTGCTTCTAAGGTAATGGAAACCGCTCCATTAGGGTATGCTCCCCAACCGTCTTTGGCTAGGACTCTGGCGAGGGATTGGTGGGTTGAGGAGATGCCTTCGGTGGGTCGATGGACTTCGGTTTCTTGGGTAAGGCTTGCTTAGACTCCCGAATTTCTTTTTGTAGGTCAAAGGGTTGAATATCTTGGAGACTCTCGATTTTGGCAAGATTAATCAAAGAGAGTACAAGCTGAGTATCGGGGGTAAGAACCGTAATCAGCTCTTCGGGCGACTTATTGCGGCCACTTTGCAAGAGTTCCCGTAGAGTCAGGTCACTGCCCTGAGGGCGATACACCACCAGATATTTTTGTTTCCCCAGGGTAATCGTTTGGCCTTGCGTATAGTAAAGATTAGCTCTCAAAGCAGATTGCAACAAACCCGACATGCCAAACAGCATGGCTGGCCCGACTGAATCTTGACTTAAACTCAAGCGCTGCCAGCTACTATCTAGGGTTTTAAGCTGCAACCGCATGGGGGTATCGGCTAACACTTGGGTGAGTTCATTGGCTGACACCGGGGTTACCCATAGGGTGATGGTGGTTGCGATCGCACCCAGGCCACCAAGAACCCTCTGCTGAATCTTGTTGTGAGACATCGCTTCTCCTCTAACACTTCCCTATTGATACCCTTGATACCCTGATCAGTTGACATCTGAACAGCACGACTCCACCTCAACGCGATGATTCACTAAACGATCTTGACGGCTGGGAGAACGGTCTTGAGTGCTCAAGCAGAAGCTTTTTGTCTGCCTTAAAATGTTATAACGCGATGTTATAACAATAATAGAATAAGGAGTCTGGCAATGTCTGATAAAAGCTACAAAGCATCGTGGGCCAAAATTGGGAATTCCTCAGGATATCGGCTGACGAGTGATTTTTTCCGTGAACATCCTGAGTTTGTAGGATCGGATGGCGTTGTACAGGTCATTGCCCCTGATACAGTCATTTTTTTAAGAACTAAAGCTGCAGATGAAGAACAAGCTCAGGACGATCTGATGCTCAGTTTGTACCTCGACTTTTTGACGAAACAAGCGCTATCTCATCCCCACGAACTCGAAGAATACACTCAACAGATGGCAGAGGAAGACGATGACTTAACAGCAGGTGTTCGTCTAGATGCTGATTAACGGCTGGAAAATCTACTTTCTCAAACGCTTGTTTGGTCAACAAAGGCGCGAGCTACAAGCTGAGGTTAAACGCCTCAAAGCAACCCTGTCTCCTGAAGACTATGTCCGTCATCCCACAGTAAAACTGTATGCGGCAATCATGCGGGCCATTAAAGAGAAAATTCCGATGGATCCCTTTGCCGTTAGCTTTGCGTTAACAGGACCACTCAAAAAGTTTGGCAGAGTCAAAAAAATGGGAATCCCCAATCGCTACCGCCTATTTTTTAGAGCTTTTCGGGTGAAGCAGAGTCAATCTATTTTTGTCCTCTGGTTAGGCTATCCCCGTAAAGAAGGCGCTAAAAATGATTGTTACAAAGTTTTCCAGAAGATGGTTGAGCGGGGTGATTTCCCGACTTCGTTAGATGAGTTGATGCTGGAAAGTGACCAGGGGTAGTCAGCCAGAATCTTGCCAGCGAAAAATCATTGTTTCTCGATTTTTCTTGGCCTTCTTTGCGAAATCTTCCTCTCTTGCAGGGATAATTGAAGAGCAGTATCGGTAAGGCGTAGCAGTGTCCTTGAGGCTTCGAACCCTGACTCAACTTTTTCATGCCCGTCTCTCTCGGCGGATTGAAATATGGGTTTTTCTCAGTATTATCCTCATCGAGGCCATTATTCTTATCCCTTCCGTATATCGGCGAGAAGGAGAGCTGCTGGAGCAACTCAGCGAGATTTCTGCGGCTAAAGCGACAGGGGTTCTCACGAATGACGAAGCACCTCTGACGGATCAATCCTTGCTCGGCCAATTTCAGACCCTCCAGACTAATGAGGCCGTTGCCGGAGGCGCTTTATATCGAATCAATGGCCAGCTTGTAGGCCAGTTTGGCGAAGAGCCAGAACTCACCTTTGATCAAGTGACCCGACGCTCCAACCCCACCTATCTCAATCGATCTCAGCAAAGATATGATGCGATTTGGGATATGAATCCCTTAAAAGACAAATATGTACTGATTATTCGCCATGATGCCAGCAATGTCCGCCAGGAACTCATTGCCTTTATTGGTCGGATTATTGGCTTGGTATTGATTATTTCCCTGTTTGTCTCCATCGCCACCATGATTGTGCTGCAGTCCTTGGTGATAGAGCCGATTTTGCAGTTACGACGGGACCTCCTCAAAGCCGGGACTTCCTTAGCCGAAGATCCACAAGGGCCACCTCCAAAGTTTGATTCCTTAACCAACTCACGAGATGATGAGCTGGGCGAAGTGATCCAAGCCTTTGAACAGATGTTTCACCGGATCTCTGATGCGATCGCACAGCGGCAGCAGGCAGAAGCTGATCTCCGCCTGTCTGAAGAAAAATTCTCCAAAGCCTTTCAGGCCAGCCCAAATCCGATTACCCTCAGCACCCTGAAAGATGGCCAGTTTATTGAAGTCAATGACAGCTTTCTCAAGTTGTTCGATCTGGCGGTAGAGGAAGCCTTGGGGCATAGCAGTTTAGAACTCAATCTCTGGGCGAATCCGGCAGATCGGACGCAAATGATCCAGACCCTACTCAAGGAAGGCGTGATTCGTAACGACGAGTATCGATTGTGCGATCGCAATGGCCAAGCAAAGACCGTTCTTTACTCCTCGGAACAGCTAAAGGTCAACGACCAAGACTGTATTCTGGCAGTGATTAACGACATCACTGAACGCAAAGAAGCCGAAATTGCCCTAGAGGCCAGTGAAGAGCGGTTTCGCACCCTAGTGGACCAAGCCGTCGATGCCATTTATGTC
Source organism: Acaryochloris sp. IP29b_bin.148 (assembly GCF_028285565.1). GTDB lineage: Bacteria > Cyanobacteriota > Cyanobacteriia > Thermosynechococcales > Thermosynechococcaceae > Acaryochloris. Next base: position 17,637 of record NZ_JANQOY010000064.1, on the reverse strand, counting down.
GTCAATGAGCAAGGACAGTTTGTGGATGTGAATCAACAGGCCTGTGCCAACTTGGGCTATACCCGTGACGAACTGTTGCAGTGTCGTGTCCCAGATATTCAAAAAAGTTTGTCAGACGATGACTTTACACAGCTATGGCAGCGACTCTTGCCCAAAGATCCCCTCACCTTTATTGGCACGCATCAACGCAAAGATGGCAGCCAATTTCCCGTTGAGGTCCGTCTAGGCATTTTTGAAGCGGGAGAAGAACCGTTGCTCTTGGCCTTAGCACGAGACATTACCGAACGCCAGCAAGCGGAAAAGGATCGGGAGCGACTGGCTGAAATTGGAGAACTGGCCGCCATGATTGTGCATGAAGTCCGCAATCCGCTTACAACGGTGCTGATGGGCCTCGGTTCATTTCAGCGAATGGACTTACCGGAGCGGGCACAACTGAGGTTACAGTTGGCCTTGGACGAGTCGGAGCGCTTGCAACGGCTCTTAAACGAAATATTGCTCTTTGCCAAACAGCACAAGTTAAATACAACGACCATAGAGCTGAATCAATTTTTTGCCGATCTGCTGCCTACCTTGCAGGAGATGCCCAGTGCAGAGAATCGTCCGATTCAACTCACACCGGCCTCAGAGTCAGCGTGGGTAGCAGCGGATATCGATAAGCTCAAGCAAGTCTTTATCAATTTAGTCAGCAATGCCTGTGAAGCAGTGTCTCAAGGAGAACCCATTACCTGGCACGTTCAGCTGACGCCGCTCCATAATCAGGTCACCATTGCGGTCAATAATGGGGGCGACCCAATTCCCGCAGAGGTACTGCCCCAGTTAACAAAGCCATTCTTTACCACTAAGTCCTCTGGCAATGGTTTAGGGCTAGCGATTACCAAGCGGATCGTCGAAGCCCACAACGGCGAATTACAGATTCAATCCACGGCCGCAGCTGGAACAACGGTCACCGTTTCTTTCCCAACCGTCAGCATATCTTCGGCCGGGTAGCCCTTAAACAGAACCTGGGTCAGGTAGTTGAGCCGTAATCGTCTCTACTAAGTCGCCAATACTATAGGGCTTCACTACATAGGCATTCGCACCAGCAGCCATCGCGGCTTGCCGATGGGGCGGATCATCCATTGCCGTTGCAAAGACGATGGGCACAGCGTTACCGTCTGCTCGAAGCTGTTGACAGATTTCTAGCCCTGTCAATCGCGGCAAGGTCCAATCCAACACAATGGCATCCGGCTGAATGCTCTGAGCCAGCTCTAGGCCAACTCGACCATCATGAGCAATGTTGACTTGATATCCAGCATCGGAGAGTTCTAATTCAACAAGCTGCGCAATTCTAACTTCATCTTCAACTAATAAGATATGGGGGTTCATGGTCTTAGGATTTAATTATTCCGTGGAAATTGACTGTACACATCCAATCGTTATCTATAGTGTGGCTTATGGCTCTGGAGCTTAGCCGTGACATCGATAACAGCCAACCACAATAGAAAGCAGCCATTACCTCACTCATGTGAGTACGAACGATGAGTGGGGTTGGATGTTTTGATATGACCGAAGTGAACCATTCACCTCTGTCTATTCTTAAGCTAATCCAAGAGAATGAAGTTCTCCTGATGGCATTCTGTGATTTAGATAAGAAATTAAATGCACGGTTTACGCGTCATTGCGGTGTGCTTGACCCTCTTGTTTTGCCGTGGCTGCACGCATTATCAATTGGCAGCGGTGGATATGACGAAGTGAAATTGGGGTCTGGGCAACCGACTCCAGCATATAACTCATATGTTCAGGACGGAGAATCGTACCATCGTTGCAACAGCTCCCGATGTAATGGAGCTGCGGTCCGTCATCAGACTGGACGAAGTTGAGGCTGAACAAGCGATCGCGCAAGTTCACCACTTTTATCTTGCCAGATTTTGTGGTCTGCTCAAACCAAATTTCCGAGGTGGCCAAAATTTGCTCTACCCATGCTTGCCACTGCTCTACAGGAGTTGCCTCCACAGAGTCCACCGTCAGCCGATACTCTGCTTGATGGACGGCTTGGGTGGCTGAAGGAGCTTTCAGGTCTATCGTTTCAACTTTGTACAGCGGGATATCATCTGGCAAATAGGTGGATAAGGTCTGCTTAAAGGCTTGGTCGTCCATCCTTTGAGTCAGTTCAAAATCGACGATTTCACCAGCACTGGTGGCACCTAGCATTAGCGCATTGGCAGGCGCAATTCGAGGACCGGGATGAAACCCACCTGTATAGGCAATGGGAATGTGCGATCGCCGCACGATCCGGTCAAACAATCGCAGTAAATCCAGATGGCTGACTAGGGCCATATCTCCCTGTTTGCCAAACCAGACCCGAAGACGTTGAACGCGTTCCTGATTAGGTACAAAGTTACCTTCAAAAGTAGGTATGGGTTGAGGGGGGATAACCACGTTATGGCCAAAGTCCACACTACAGACTCCACAGTGGGAGCAGCCCTCGAAGGAGCAGTCAGGCACCGTCGCTGCTTCCAGAGCCCGCTTCAGATCGTCTTGCAACCACTGCTTATCAATCCCGGTATCTAAATGGTCCCAGGGTAAGGGAGCTTCTAAAGTCTGAGGAGGGTGATCGGGCTGTTGTGGAGAGGCTGCAGAAGTGGGCAGATCAAACAGATTCCACTCGCCTTGTTCAACTTGACGGTATTTCCAGGTGAGATTGGCTTCTGCGATCGCATCGGTCCAGGCCCCATAGGCTTTGTCTAAACTTTCCCACCAGGAGTCCATGCCCGCCCCCAGTTCCCAGGCTCGTTTGACCACAGGCGCGAGTCGGCGATCGCCTCGACCGACAAAATCTTCCATTGCCGAAATTCGCACATCGGTGAAGTTTACCTTGACGCCCTTTAAGCGTCTAAACTCGGCTCGCAGCAGATCTTGCTTGCGCTGGAATTCCTGGGTCGACACGGAATGCCATTGGAACGGGGTATGGGGCTTTGGCGTGAAGTTAGAAATGGTGATATTGAAGTTAAGACGGCGTTTACCCTGGCATTCTCGGCGCAACCACCGAATCGTTTCCGCAATGCCCAAGACGTCGGCATCTGTCTCCCCCGGCAAGCCAATCATAAAATAGAGTTTGACCTTGCTCCAGCCCTGCTCATGGGCCGTTTTAATCCCTCGCAACAACTCCTCATTGGTCAAGCCCTTATTGATGATGTCCCGCATCCGCTGAGTGCCCGCCTCAGGTGCAAAGGTGAGGCCCGTCTTCCGAGTACCGCCAATAATATTGGCAATATCTTCATCAAACCGATCCACCCGCTGACTGGGCAACGACAGGGAGACATTCTCATCCTTGAGTCGATTCTTGATTTCCATACCCACAGAGGGAAGCGCCAGATAATCAGAACAGCTCAGGGACAACAGGGAAAACTCGTTATACCCTGTCTCCCGCATCCCCGTTTCAATGGCATCCACCACCTGTTCCGGCTCCACATCGCGAGCTGGACGGGTAAGCATGCCGGGCTGACAGAAGCGGCAGCCTCGAGTGCAGCCCCGCCGCACTTCAATCGTCAGGCGATCATGGACGGTCTGGACATAGGGAACCAAACCAATGGAATAGGCAGGCATGGGGTCCGCCACCCGTCGCAAGACCCGTTTAGGCACATCAGGACGGTTCGGATACACTGACCCATCCGCCGCCATATCGTAAAACTGAGGTACGTATACGCCGGGAATTTGGGCTAAGTCGAGCAAGACCGCTGAGCGAGATAACCCTTGGGCTTTACCCTCTTCTAAAATCAAACCAATTTCAGGCAGCAACTCTTCGCCATCCCCCAAGGCCACAAAATCAAAGAAATCGGCATAGGGTTCGGGATTGGAGGTGGCGGTTTGTCCCCCGGCAAAAATCAGCGGCATATCATGGGCGGTGCCCCAACCGGATTGATTGCGTTCTTGCCAAGTTAGGGGAATTCTGGCGAGGTCCAACATTTCCAAAATATTGGTGGCCCCCAGTTCATAACTGAGGCTAAATCCCAAAATGTCGTAGTCCGTCAGCGATTGCTTAGTTTCAACTGCAAACAGCGGGGTTTCGGTCTCTCGCAGCTTGGCGGCTAGATCAGCAGCCGGGAGATAGGCGCGATCGCACAGTTGTCGCGGCTGGGCATTCAAAATATTGTAAAGAATAATATGCCCCAGGTTGGATGCCCCTACCTCATAGACTTCGGGGTAGGTCAATACCCAACGCACCACCGCCGCATCCCAATCCTTATGAACTGCACCCAGCTCGTTCCCCAAATAGCGAGCGGGCTTCATAATATCTGGCGTAATCAGTGATTCAACAGCAACTGGCACAGGCACTCTCAAACTTCAACATTAACCGTTCAAATCTACTATAACGAGGGTCAACGCTAGTCAGAACCTTAGAGCTTAATTTCCGACCTCTCCCGATTTCAGGAAAGCCCTAATCTTGATACAGTCAATGCAGTAGGTCATCGAGCAGTTCAACTATGTCCAATGCAACGCCCATTCCCGTTATTGTCACTGGAGCCGCTGGCAAAATGGGGCGGGAAGTGATCAAAGCCGTCGCTCAAGCAGATGATTTAAGGCTCTACGCTGCGGTGGACCGCAATCCTGACGTCTTTAGCCTAGATGCCGGAGAACTGGTGGGTCTTGCCCCCCTAAATATTGAACTGACTAACGAACTCGAACCGGTTTTAGCGGCAGCGGCTCAAGAGAAACAGCCCTGTGTGATGGTGGACTTTACCCATCCCAGCTCTGTGTATAGCAATATCAGATCTGCGATCGCATACGGGGTATATCCCGTCATCGGCACCACCGGCCTCAGCGATGAGCAAATGAAGGATCTCACCGAATTTACTGAAAAAGCCAGTATGGGTTGTTTGGTAATTCCCAACTTCTCCATTGGTATGGTGCTGTTACAACAGGCAGCAGTGCAAGCCTCTCAATACTTTGACCATATTGAAATTATTGAACTCCACCACAACCAAAAAGCGGATGCCCCCAGTGGAACTGCCGTTAAAACCGCTCAATTACTGGGCGATTTAGGCAAAACCTATAACCCAGCCATCGTCGAGGAGAAAGAACACCTTGCCGGAGCCAGAGGAAGTCTAGGCAGCGAGAATATTCGGATTCACAGCGTCCGGCTCCCTGGATTAATTGCCCACCAAGAAGTTCTGTTTGGTGCTCCGGGCCAACTCTATACCCTACGGCATGATACGAGCGATCGCGCCTGCTATATGCCAGGTGTGCTGCTCTCCATTCGGACGGTCACTCAATTACAAACGCTAATTTACGGATTGGAGAAAATCTTATAGCCTTCTACACCTCCATAGACAGACCCTCTTACTCCGGTCTTTTGTCTCCTTTCTGCCGCTTCTCAGCAATCCGCTTGGACCAATACGGAAGATTATGTGAGTATAGTTAAAGATAACTTAACTGTTCTTAAAATTTTCCATCCACATTATGTCAGCAGCAATTCAATTTATCCGGGGCGTTGATGAACCCGTCGTTCCTGACGTGCGCCTCACGCGGGCCAAAGACGGAACCTCTGGTCGTGCCATCTTTTACTTTGAGAATCCCAACCTGATCCAGGAAGGGAAATTAGACGTAATGGGAATGTACTTGCAAGACGAAGAAGGTGAGTTGTCCACGCTAGATGTCAGCGCTAAATTCGTCAATGGCAAACCCCATGCCATTGAAGCGAATTACGATATGAAATCCGAGGAGGAATGGGATCGGTTTATGCGCTTTATGAATCGCTATGCCGAATCCCACGGTTTAGGCTTTTCCAAGTCATAACCCGTGAAAGCCGTGTCGCATTCTCTTTGGATGCAACAGGCAGCCATCACACCGATACGGTAGCCGCTTTCATGGATTAACCAGAAAGATTGAATAAAAACAGAACGTTGTCTAACTTAGCCCTGATCAAAAATGGTTCGCAGCCGTGGCGGGTTGCCTAGGCACAGCCACTGAACGTTGCGGCTGCCGCTCCGAAGAGTGAATGGATTGCTGTAAGCTGCGGATAGCCTGCATATACTGAGGATCATTAAACGTTGCAAACGAACTGGGATCTGAGTAGAGTTCTTGCGATTGTTCAGGGGTTAGCTTCACCAAAATATCGGGCGTAATGCCTTTCTGGCTAATGTCTGTGCCTTTGGGCGTAAAGTACTGCGCGACGGTAATGGCAATCCCAGAACCATCCGATAGCTGATGCACAGACTGAACTAACGCTTTACCGAAGGTCGAGGTTCCAATCACTTTGGCTCGATGATTATCTTGCAAAGCACCGGTCAGAATCTCGCTAGAACTGGCAGAATCTTCATCCACTAAAACCACCAGCGGGCGTTCCGACAGGGCAGTGGGGTGGGCGATGATATCATCTTTCTTGCCTTGGCGATCAACGGTATGGACAATAAAACCTCGATTCAGCCACATCTCAGCAATTTCAATGCTGGCGTTGAGTAAACCGCCAGGATTTCCTCTTAAATCGAGAACAAAGCCATCTACATTTTGAGCCTCTAACTCTTTGATGGCAGCTCTCATTTGTTCGGAAGCATGGGCGCTAAACTCTAGTAAGCGAATATAGCCTACACGATTGCTTCCCTCTTGTTTGACCTTTGTATGCACCGTGGGCAGTTGAATCACCGCTCGCTTAATATCCAGATCAAAGGGGCGAGCCCGGCCCGCTCTACTAACCTGCAGTTTAACGGTCGTATCGCTCTCACCTCGGATTAGACTAGAGACTGTTTTCAGATCCATGATGTTGGTGCGCTTACCATCAATAGCCAAAATGCGATCGCCCACCTTTAAGCCTGCCTGCAACGCTGGACCATTGGGTAGCAGTTTCACAATCGTCACCGTATTGGTTTTCGGACTCTGCTCTAAACGAATGCCAATACCTGAAAGCTGACCCGAGGTTTGAGTCGTGAGGGCCTTGAACTCATTAGGCGACATAAACCGAGTGTAGGGATCATCCAGTTCTGCCAATGCCTGACGAAGTGCAGAATAGGCATGCTGCCGAGAAACATACTGCTGACTCAGCAACGATTGACGCGTCGCTTGCCAATCCTTTTGGTTAAACGTGCCATCAACATAGTGGCGATTGACCAGTTGCCATGCTTCATCCAGAATCACTTTGGGACTATCTTCCAGTGCGGCCTGGGCTGACTGCGTCACACCGGGCTGAAAGAACACAAACGCTGTCCCCAGTAGACCGCTGCAAATGGTTTTACAGTAATCTCTGCTAGAGAGTTTCAATAGTTGCTTCATATATTGGAAAGGAGTGATTGTTAACCCTTTCAGGCTAGTTCAAGCACCTGAAAGTCATAATTGCCGCTGTATTAGAACAGTGGAGCCGTGGGGAAAAATATCCTGTGAAATATCGAAATAACTCGTTATTGATGCCGCTAAGGGATATAGCTAGGATAGACAGCAGAATGGGGAAATCATCAAATAGATGGCAAATCTTTTCAATATCTTCTGGATTTACCATCTGCCAGAGGAACGTGCGAGCTGTCTCAACCCTATCCTAGCAAGCCCCGCACAAAGAACATGGGCTCGTCCTTTCTGAAAACGAACACTCAAGGTGGGAGAATCAAAATACTCTTCACACACAACACATCGAGGTTGATGGGAGCGCGTTAGCCGAGACTGCTGAATCAGCCGTTTACGTCTGGGACGTCGTCTGGGTGCCATAAAGCTACTGCAATAAGATGGATATACCTACTGCTATTGTATTTTATCGATCTCTAAAGTCGCCAATAGGTTGATTTTCAAAAAAATAGACAAGCTTCAGTATCTTCACGGTCATCATCCAAACGTGAATCAGTTGAAATTGATTTTTGCTTCTGTATAGCAAAAACATACGGCGAGTCAAGGATTTCAAGGACTTCAGGTTCAAAGTGGTTGATTCGTCCCAGCCCTATTTCTAATGCCAATGTGGTTGTCACCCTGCTGATTTGGACTCGAGAGATTCAGTGCTTACACGGTCGATGGACCGTAAAAGAATGAAGATACTAGAAATCTATAGAACCCCTTCATTCAGTTGATCTCTATACGTATGTTGTCTCCAACCCCTTCCACACGGTCCAGTCGCCTTGCATTTCTGAAGAAAACAGACTTCCTGCAAGGGATTGAAAGTCAGGCTTTTCTGGAATGCTTAGCAGAAGAGATGGAAGAGTTGACCTTTGCCAAAAATCAGATCATTTTGCATCGAGGCGATCGAGAACCACTCCTTTATTTTATGGTTGAAGGTAAAGTCAAAATTCATGTCGATGGCATCAAAATGGCTGAACTGTCGCAGGGAGCCCATTTTGGAAATGTCAACATCTTCGATAGCCAACCGGCCTCGGCTTCAATCACAACGTTGCAAGCTAGCCGATGCTTAGTGCTCCATCAGTCCAAATTACAAGCTGTATTACAAAAGCATTCAGACATTAAGTCCGAACTTGTTGCCAGACTGTATCAACGTCAGCAACAAGTTCGGGCGACAACCTGGCAAAAGTCAGTGGTGAGAGATTGGTACACCAGACTTCAAAATCCAAGTTGGGCATACTAGCTTCAACAGTGCCAACTGCCCTTAAAGTCTGGCATCCAGCGCTAATCTGTTCGTAAAGCACAGAGCGTTTAAGCCTTATCAGTCCAGCTAAACATGGCTCGCAAATCCTTGCCAACCTCTTCAATGACGTGCTCTGATTCTCGGCGACGAGTTGCGGTAAATCCTGCTTTTCCAGACATATTTTCCAGCACAAATTCCTTGGCAAACTGGCCAGTCTGAATCTCATGGAGAACGCGACGCATCTCGGCTTTCGTTCGCTCATCAACGATCCGAGGGCCTCGGGTATAGTCACCATATTCGGCGGTATTCGAAATGCTATCGCGCATTTTCGCTAGCCCCCCTTCAACAATCAGATCGACAATGAGTTTCACCTCATGCATACATTCAAAATAGGCTAGCTCGGGTTGATAACCTGCTTCGACTAAGGTTTCAAAACCGGCTTTAATGAGAGCGGTTAATCCACCGCACAAAACAGCTTGTTCTCCAAATAAATCGGTTTCTGTTTCTTCTCGGAAGGTGGTTTCCAGGATACCAGCGCGGGTGCCACCAATTCCCTTGGCGTAGGCCATAGCCCGATCACGGGCTTGCCCAGAGGCATCTTGATACACTGCAAACAGGCAGGGAACCCCTTGTCCTTGTGTATAAGTCCGTCGTACTAAGTGACCCGGTCCTTTTGGAGCTACCATCACGATATCCACATCGCTAGGTGGAACAACCTGGGCAAAATGGATATTAAAACCATGGGCAAAGGCTAACACTTTGCCAGCGCTTAAATGCGGTTGAATGTCTTGGGAATAGACGGTTTTTTGGACTTCGTCAGGGAGCAAAATCATGATTAAGTCCGCAGCTTTTGCAGCATCAGCCACAGATTGCACCGTTAATCCTGCCTCTTGAGCCTTGGCAACGGATTTGCTGCCTTCATATAGCCCTACAATGACTTGGACACCGCTGTCTTTTAGATTGAGAGCATGAGCATGCCCTTGGGAACCATAGCCAATAATGGCAACAGTTTTGTTTGACAATAAATCTAAATTGGCGTCAGCGTCGTAATACATGCGGGCCATAATATTTTGCTCTCTCCTTGCTAGCCAAAGGCTATCTGCTGGCTTCTAATTCTACAATTAAATGCTGATGAATCCTACAACAGCCCGATCATAGAGCAATGATTATAGGACGATGGCGGACGGCTGGCGGCCCACCACAACAAGCCACTGCCTGTTCGTATAGAGGCAGTGGCGATGCGAGTCATAAGTTACAACCTTTGCTGTCTGGCAAGGCTGGGGCGCTGAAAAGACTTTTACCCTAGCGGAAACGACGCTTGCGACGGGTAGCAATGCGCTTTCGCTTTTTCTTCTCTAAGGGAGTTTCAAAATGACGGCGACGCTTTACATCTGCCAAAATTCCGGCCTTTGAGACTTGGCGCTTAAATCGACGCAATGCGGATTCAATCCCTTCGTCTTCACCTAAAACCACCTGAACCACTAGTTAACTTCTCCTTGATTATCTTTCGCTATACAGATGTAGGTTACCCTTGAGCATCCGCTCTTTTTTAGGGCAATCTCACCTATTCTACTGTTTTTTTTGCAATCTCAGCCACGCTGTTCTCAGGAAAATGTTTTTTCTGAGAGTTTAGAAGACTGGGATTGCATGGACTCCCGGGGTAGGATAATCAAAAACCTAGGGCTAAGCTTGAGAGGCTTTGCGACCTCTGACTGCGATCAGCTCTATGGATTTTTAGCTCGTTTTTACTAGGCGATGACACCTACCAGGATTGTTGGGGTCTGGGAGTGCGGGGTCGCGCTTTATTGACTTTGAGTTGACGGCCCATCCACTCGGCACCATCTAAATCTGCGATCGCAGCTTCTTCTTCAGAATCATTCTCCATATCCACAAAACCAAAACCGCGTTTGCGGCCCGTTTCCCGATCAACGGGAAGGTGAACCTTCACTACTTTGCCATACTCAGCAAAGACGGCAGACACGTCGTCTTGGCTAGCTTCGTAGGATAAATTCCCAACATAAATCGACATTTGTATATCTCCAAAGGGCAGATGAATAAGGGTTAGAGCAGGTAACCACCTGTATTATTGTCGGATTAAAGGTTTAGCTTTACAGTCACAACCAACACAGCATGGGTTGTTCGCTTTCAGATTAGAGTTGCACGTCTAAAGGCACTTGTCGTTACTTTCACCACAAGACTATAGCAACAGGGATCTGTAAGGCTTGACATCAATGTTGCCCCAAGGATGGATCGGAAAAGTTAGCATGGAACAATGGAATTTAGGTAATGTTGATCTAACTCTATCGCCTTTATCGCATTTTTCCTAATGCTTAGTGACTCACTGATTGAAACATGAAAAAAGTTGTGGTGGGCTTGTCTGGTGGCGTGGATAGCTCTGTCGCCGCCGCCAGCTTGAAACAGCACGGGTATAACGTGATCGGATTGACCTTATGGCTGATGCAAGGCAAAGGCCAATGTTGTTCCGATGGCTTAGTGGATGCCGCCCAGCTCTGTGAAGATCTGGACATTCCTCACCATGTTGTAGACAGCCGCGATATATTTTCCACCCATATTATTGACTATCTAGTGGCCGGGTATCAGCAAGGCATCACGCCCTTACCTTGTTCACAATGCAACAAAACGGTAAAGTTTGGCCCTATGCTGCACTATGCCCGTGAACAACTCGATGCTCAAACGATCGCCACAGGGCATTATGCACGCATTGTGTACAGTGCCCAGGACAATCGATATCACCTATTGCGAGCAGTTGATCGACATAAGGATCAGTCTTATTTTTTGTATGATCTCAGTCAAGATCTGCTGAGTGGAACCGTTTTTCCCTTGGGCGAACAGACCAAAACCGAAACACGGCGTCTGGCAGCCCAGCTCAATCTTCATACCGCCGAAAAACCAGAAAGCCAAGATCTGTGTTTAATTGAAGCGCATGGTTCCATGCAAACCTTTTTAGATCAATATATTCAAACCCATCCAGGAGATATTATTGATCGGGCCGGCAATGTTTTAGGGCACCATCAAGGGGTTCACCATTACACCATCGGCCAACGCAAGGGTTTAGGGATTGCTGCGCCTCATCCTCTATATGTCATAGATTTAGATCCCGGTCGCAATCAGGTGATTGTTGGCGATCGACACACCGCACTCAAAACCGAGTGTACGGTCCAACGGGTGAATTGGGTCTCGATGGCTCCACCTCAACATCCCATCCAAGCGGAGGTCCAAGTCCGGTATCGCTCTCAACCGACTCACGTGACGATTCTGCCGATTGGTCCAGAGGAGCAGTTGGGAGATCGGGTCAAACTTATATTTGCAGACCCTCAATTTGGGATTGCGCCGGGTCAAGCTGCCGTCTGGTATGACCAAGACACGCTGTTAGGCGGCGGCATCATCGAAGCCTTTCCTAAGCCTTGACCGGGCTATGCAGACTGAGCTGACTGAATAGGATGCCAGTGGTAAATGTCTGCCAGTAGGGATTGATAGCCTTGGGAATTCGGGTGCAAACCATCTGAACTCAGCTGTTGTTGGCACCAGTTTTCCCCTCTGTGCTGCCACAGATCAAAAATATCTAGGTAGGGAATTTGGCGTTCATGACAAGCCAGACGTGTCGCCTCGTTATAAAGATGCTGGTCGGCATGGTTGTAATAAAACGCCTCCAAAAAAGGCATTGCGGCTTCATTCACAGGAACCATACCCACAAACAGTACTGGACAAAGCTGCACCGCTCGATCTAATAATTCAGCCAATTGAACCTGAAAGTCAGAAAAGGGCGTAAAACACCGGCCATCTGGACGTCCAAGGCGAGCAGAATCGTTCACACCGACCGATAAAATGATCCGGTCTGGGACCTGGTGTCGGAGTTCACCTCGATAGCGAAACTCGCTCTCTAAGCGTCGGGCAACATGCTTCACGGTGTCTCCCCGGACCCCTAAGTTATAGAGAATCGGACCCGCATGATCGGGGTGCATCCATTGCCGCCGTAAACGGTCGACCCATCCGCCGCCTTCGGGATCGCCATATCCGTAGACTAGACTATCGCCTAAGGCCACAAACTTGAGGGGGACTGGAAATTTTGGAACAGGCTGCTTTAATCGGGGAGAGTCCGAAAGACTATGCATACTAGTAAAGTGCGCTGAGTTAAATTGAATTTGTAATATTTTGAATTAATTTTTATTAATTTCTTAACATTAGCATTCAATTCCCCTCACTTTAAAGCTTCGCACCCCAACCCGCTGTGATGGTTCTCACATTTCCAGAGCATCGGGCATAGGCTGCCTCACATCTCCACATCCAAGGGAGATGTGAGGCTTGATTCGTTCAATTGGCGTGTTCGCAGTCCTTTTGTCGCTCCATAGATGACATCAGCCCATGGATGCACAATCAGGGGGGTGCCGCTTTATTGCTAACACCCCCCTGACAGAAGTTCTAAAGCCTGGGCTTGTGTCCGACGCCCATCAACTTTGGGTAAACGGGCTGGATAGTTTAGAGGTCACCTCGAATATCTTCAACCACACCATCTCGCAAGAGAATCTCAACTTGCATTCTGCGAATCAGATGATCTCCTTTTTTAACGTAAAAGAAACTATCAATCTGCCCTTGCTCTACCTCTTGTTCCATCTCCAATCCTTGAACCTGGTTGAGCTGTTGCAAAACTTGATTTTTTTGGTCCAATAATTCACTTTTGCGATTGTTCGCTTGTATTTGGATATTTTGGATTTGAGCTTGGGTTTCATCAGAGGTGCTCCCCTCTGCCCCAATAATTTGGACGGTTTGCTTTTTTAACTCGCCAATCATTTGCTGAACTTGCATATCCAGTTGCTGGAGCTGACCATCAAATTGATTGATTTGGGCTTGGAGCTGTTGCTGGGCTTCATCTTTCCATAGCGGGGTAACAACTGCCTTAACAGTAATGGGGCGTTTCAACAGGAGCTGATCAGCAGGAATTTCCATAGGTCTTTCGCAGCAATTCTAAATCTAGTTAAACATTCCGTTGATCATATCGCGGTAATGCTCCATGACAACAAGACGACGAACTTTTAGGGTTTGCGTAAGCATTCCATTTTCGATAGAGAATGGCTCTAAAACGAAGGAGAAAGGACCAATACGCTCATCAGATCGATAGTTAGGCCGATTTTTCACTTCTCGTGTCAGTTCCTGCCGAAAAAGATCCTGGATAGATGGATCAGCAAAGGTCAGTACTTGAGTCCCTGGCGTGGAGGTCGCACCTGGGTGTTGCATGGAGGCATTTTGAGCTGCTGCCCACTGTTGTAGGGCATCGACATTGGGAACAATCAGGGCTCCCAAACTCCGCTGATCCTGCCCAACCACCATAATTTGATCGATGAATGGGCTGCGGGCACAGGCATCCTCTAGGGGCTGCGGCTCAATATTTTCGCCGTTGGATAGCACAATCGTATCCTTAGCACGCCCGGTCAACACCAGATCTTGCGTCGGTGTCAGCCAGCCTAAATCCCCAGTATCAAACCAGCTCTCCTGATCGATGACTTTTGCGGTTGCTTCGGGATTTTGGTAGTAGCCTTGCATCACTTGAGGGCCGCGCACAAGCACCAAGCCTTGCTGACCGGCAGGTAAGGTTTGACGGGTTTGCGGGTCAACAATCCTCAGTTCCGTTTTGGGGATGGGCTTGCCTGCAGAACGACGTAGATTTTGCCCCTCAAGCCGTGCGGTCAATACAGGTGAGGTTTCCGTTAATCCATAACCCACAATCACTTCAATGCCGACGGTCTCGAAGAAGGTCTCTAAATGCATAGCTAAGGATCCCCCCCCGCTGAAGGAGAGCTTAAATTGTCCACCCATTGCCTGACGAATTTTGGTATAGACCATGCGATCGCCCAATCGATGCAAAGGCCCCAGCAAAATCATCTGTAATTGAGCCAGAAATCGTTGTGTCCCTGAGGGTTTGAGATTATTAATATTCAACCCTTGTTGCGTCCGACGGGCCGTCACATACTGTTGACTGATGCCAAAAAACGTATTGATCAGTTTTTGGCGAGTCGCGGGTTCGGCTCGGAATTTTTTCTGAATCCCTTCATAGAGGGATTCCCACAAACGCGGCACACTCCCCATATAGTGGGGCTTATAGGTTTGTAGATCCCCTTTGAGATCCCGAATGCTGGTATAAATTTGCGTACAGCCCTGAGACAAGAAGTAGTATTCCACTAGTCGGCCAAAGGAATGCCAAGTGGGCAGGATGCTGAGGATGCGCTCACCCACTTCCGGTTGAACCACAGCAGGCATCGCCGTAATGATATGTAGAAGGTTGCCATGACTAAGCATCACCCCTTTGGGTCTACCACTGGTGCCAGAGGTATAGATCAGAGTTGCGATCTGATTGCGATCCATGGGGACAGCTCGAATCGCACCATGGGACCCTTCTTGGAACACTTGGGCAAACCTCAAGGCTTGGGGGAAGGTCTCATCCCCCGCTTCATCCGACAGTAAAGCCATAGCACGCAGGTTCAACTGGCTCAGCCCTGGCTCCAGTTTCTGGATCGTTGCTAAATCTTCAGCAATCAGGAAGGTTGAACCACTATTTTCTAAAATAAACAGCAGTTCTTCTGGACTGGCTTGCGAACTCCGCACTACATTAACAGCTCCAGCCATAATGCTGCCTTGGTCGGCAATAAACCAGCGAGAGCTATTATCTGCGAACAAAGCGACGCGATCGCCCGGCTGTACCCCCAAGGCTTGCAGACCTGCTGCAAACCGTTGAATGTGGTGATTCAACTCTAAATAGGTCAGATTGACCTCAGGCTGAACATGGGGATCACGGAGCGCCACAATTTCACCAAAATTGCGCGCTGCGATCGGCCATATTTCAGAAATGGATTGCAGTTGCTGATATTCTGACTGCACCGTCATCGCTGGACGTGGAGGATGGCTAACAGACATCGTTGGTCTTACTCCCTGTTTTAAGCCGACTCTATAGGTCATTCTCCTATAGATTTGCGCCCCTGCGCTGATGCTGTTCGATGCACAGTCGCCCTTGCCTTGCCCAGGGCTTATTCCGCTACGCCTGGATAGCCATTGGGCAAAATGGTGGTGGAATGAATCTGAGCATTGTTGAAATCAACACAGCGGGCTCGAAAGAGATTGCACCGCGCCAGTTCAGTCTTTTCCAAAATACATTGCTCCAAATTAGCACCCGTCAAATTGGCGCCCGTCAAATTGGCACCCGTCAAATTGGCCTGCTGGAGATTCGCATTTTGCAGATCTGCATGCATGAGATTGGCATTACAGGCATGAGCATAGACCAGCTCTGTCCCCAATAATGAGGCTTGTTGGAGCTGAGCTGCCTGTAATTGAGCAGAATCCAACCAAGATTTTTGCAATTGAGCATTGTGGAGCTGGGCATGCTCGAAATTCGCTCGACTCAGCGTAGCATAGGCTAAATTCGCATGACTGAGATCACAACCCTGTAAATTAATATCTGGCAAATAGGCTTCAAAGAGATTGATCTGACTTAAATTGAGATGGCTAAAATCTCGATATCCATGACTGTATTTTTCAAGTAAGAGATCTGCACTAATGGTTTGCATGAGCGGTCCACGAAGGGCTGAACGAAATTTTAGTTCAGTAGTACTAAGTATTTTTGCCTATTGCTTAATATGACTTTACAATTCGATTCTGGAATATGGTGGGGTCTTAATAATCGCTTTAGGTTTTTCTGTCTTTGTCTGTGATTGGGCCGTCATCACATCTTGGTTCGGAAGAAAACGGATAGGGACCACAGCGTCTAGTTCATATATCTTCAGAAAAAGAAATACTCTGCTGTTCACGAATACCGAAGAAACAAGAGTCAACACAGGTAATGATGCGTTGATGGAGCATGGCGATTGATGAGCGTGAATTCGGTAAACGCACCCCCAGGACGGGGACTTCGGCTATGCTAAAGAATGGGGGATACGAGGCATGTTCATGGGTAAGTAAGGCTTTTATTAAAACAGCAAACTTTTTTGCAAATTGTGTCAGTTACTAACATCTGACAAATTCCATAGATTTTTTTGGTACAAATCTTTAAAGAACCTAATAGTCGTGTACAAATTTGTTCACGTTTAAAGGAGCGCGATCGCATGTTCACTCACGTCAAGTCCACCATTAGACATATTGTTCCCCAGGAGTTACGGGGACGCTCCTTAATGAAGGTGGTCTATGTCGTGTTAGAGCCTCAGTATCAGAGTGCCCTGACGGCAGCTGCCAATGCCATCAATAATAGTCACGACAGTGTAGCTGTAGAACTGAGTGGCTATCTGCTGGAGGAACTCCGCTCAGAAGAAAACTACGAAGCGTTTCAGGCCGATATGGCTGAAGCCAATATTTTTATTGGTTCTCTTATCTTTATCGAAGATCTGGCCGACAAAGTAGTCGCTGCTGTACAACCTCACCGCGATCGTTTAGATGTGGCAGTCGTTTTCCCCTCCATGCCCCAGGTGATGCGCCTCAATAAGATGGGCAGCTTTACGATGGCTAATTTGGGGCAATCCCAAAGTGCGATCGCACAATTTATGCGTAAGCGTAAAGAGCAGTCTGGTGCCTCGTTCCAGGATGGCATGCTAAAGCTGCTGCGCACCTTACCTAAGGTCCTTAAATATTTGCCCGTGGACAAAGCCCAGGATGCCCGCAACTTTATGCTCAGCTTCCAATATTGGCTAGGCGGTTCCCAGGATAACTTGGAAAACTTCCTGCTGATGCTGGCCAATAAGTACGTGCCGGAGCTAGAGGATAAGGTTCAGTTTGACGATCCGGTAACCTACCTAGAAATGGGAATTTGGCATCCCCTAGCCATGGAGATGTTTGCTGATGTCAAAGAATATCTCAATTGGTTTAGCTCTCGGCGCGATATCCCTGAGGCGCTCAAGAACGGCACTGCACCTACCGTCGGTCTAATTCTCCAGCGAACTCACTTAGTGACTGGCGATGATGCCCACTATGTCGCGACGGTTCAGGAATTGGAATCTCTTGGCGCTCGGGTGATTCCGGTGTTTGCTAGTGGCTTGGACTTTTCTAAGCCCGTTGAAGAATTTTTCTATGAAACCCCTGGTGGAGACAAAGCCTTAGTCGATGCCGTT
>NZ_JANQOY010000056.1 GCF_028285565.1 Acaryochloris sp. IP29b_bin.148 | reverse complement strand
TTGTCGAAATATTCATTTACAAAGAGACTAAATGACTATCGCAACACCGCCATCACAGCTTAAGCGTGATTGGACCTTTATTGTGGTCCTAATTGCTATTCATATTGGAGCATTGTTTGCCTTCTTACCCAGCAACTTTAGCTGGGCAGCCGTGGGCTTTGCCGTCTTTTTTCACTGGGTTACCGGTGGACTCGGTATCACCCTGGGTTGGCATCGGATGCTCACCCACCGCAGTTTCAAAACCCCAAAGTGGCTGGAGTATTTTCTCGTCTTTTGCGGATCCTTAGCCTGTGAGGGCGGCGTGATTTGGTGGGTTGGCTTGCATCGCAACCATCATATGCATTCTGATACGGATCTGGATCAGCATAATTCCCGTAACGGCTTCTGGTGGAGTCACATGGGCTGGATGATTCATGAAATCCCCGCAGAAGCAGACATTGACAAACTGACGAAAGACATCAATACCGATCCTTTTTACCGGTTTTTGGATGATTACTTCTTCCCCATGCAAATCGTCTTTGGAGTATTGCTGTACTTTATTGGCGGTTGGCCTCTAGTGGTTTGGGGTATTTTTGTCCGCTTGGTGTTGGTGTATCACTGTACTTGGTTTGTGAATAGCGCCACCCATAAGTTTGGCTACAAAACCTATGAGTCTGATGATCAGTCCACCAACTGCTGGTGGGTTGCCCTCCTCACCTATGGTGAAGGCTGGCACAATAATCACCATGCTTTTCCTCAATCGGCTCGCCATGGCTTGCAATGGTGGGAAATTGATACCACTTGGATGATGGTGCAGTTACTCCAATCTCTGGGCTTAGCGGATAAAGTTCGCTTGCCTAATGCCCAACAGCTGGCATCCAATGATGGTGCCTAGCCCCCATCACCTCCCATAATTCTTAAAATGAAACCCTGCCTGCTGGTGGGGTTTCATGCCTTGAGGGCCAGGAAGCAACACGATAAGCTGAAAACAGACGTTCGTTAGGGTTCGGGAAGCATGAAAGCTCAAGTCTTTCGCGGGGTAAATCAGCTCAGCTACGAAGAGATACCAAAGCCTGAAGTGGGTGCAGATGAGGTTCTCGTCCAAGTCAAAGTAGTAGGTCTTTGCCAATCTGACATTAAAAAAATTCGCTATCCCCTCTATGAGCCCCCCCGGATCTTTGGCCATGAAACGGCGGGTGAGATTGCTGCCGTTGGCTCTGCCGTCAACGACTGGCAGGTGGGACAGCGGGTGGTCGTACTGCACCATATTCCCTGTATGCACTGCGACTACTGCCTGAATGACAATTTTTCCATGTGCGAAGTATATAAAAACATCACCACCACGGCTGGATTTAGCCCCAGCGGCGGTGGCTTTGCCGATTATGTGAAAGTGCCAGGGCATATTGTTCAGCGCGGCGGCTTAATCGAAATCCCTGAGGATATTTCCTTTGAGCAAGCCAGCTTTGTAGAACCTACCAACTGCTGCTTGAAGGCTGTCACCAAAGCTGATATCAAACCGGGGCAAACGGTTCTGATTACGGGGGCTGGCCCCATCGGCCTGATGTTTGTGATGCTGGTCAACTATGTAGGGGGCCGGGCCATTACCACGGATCTCTTACCCACGCGAATTGAAAAAGCGAAGCAGGTGGGCGCGACGGCGGCCTTTGACGCTCGCGATCCAGATCTAGCCTCTAAGATTCAAGATTTGACCAATGGTATGGGGGTGGATGTCAGCTTACTGGCCGTGCCCAGTGATAAAGCCTTTTTCCAAGCCCTCGACTGTACCCGCAAGGGCGGTAAGATTCTGTTTTTTGCGGAATTCCCCGATGAAGTCGAAATTCCCATTAATCCCAATGTCTTGTATCGTCGCGAAATCGATTTGATTGGCAGCTATAGCTCTTCTTTTCGGCTACAGAAACAGTCGGCGGATATTATTTTCAACAAGCGAATTGATGTCGATGCCTTAGTCAGCGATCGCTATCCGCTTCAGGACTTAGCGAATGCGGTCGAGCAGGCGGTTTCTCCTGGGCCAGAGACCTATAAGATTTTAATTTATCCCTAAGAAGCATTTAATTGGAGCAAAGGGCCCACCAAGCGATACGATCAGGATTGCTGAATCACATTGCTCCCTTCTATGCCTGCTGTTCATATTATTGGTCTTGGCCGCTCCGGTATCGCGGCTGCTCGTCTCCTGCGCCGGGAGGGGTGGCAAGTTTCGGTGGGTGATGCAGGCCATTCAGAAGGGTTAGTGGCGACGCAGCAAACCTTGGCGGCAGAAGGCATTTCCGTCCATTTAAATCTGAAATTTTCCTTGTCGGCCTTGGCTGAACTCGGTCTGAACCATCCTGATCGGATTGTGGTCAGTCCTGGGGTACCGTGGCAGCTGCCTGCTCTGGAAGAGGCACGATCTCAAGGTATTGAGACCTTTGGCGAGCTTGAACTGGCCTGGCGATACCTCAAGCAATACCCTTGGGTTGGGATTACAGGCACCAACGGTAAAACCACCACTACTGCCATCGTCGAAGCCATCTTTAAGGCAGCAGGGTTGCGGGCACCCGCCTGCGGCAATATTGGCTATAGCGCCTGTGAACTGGCCCTAGCAGGCGAGCCGCTGGACTGGGTGATTGCGGAGGTGAGCAGCTACCAAATTGAATCCTCCCCCACTCTAGCCCCCACCATTGGCGTCTGGACGACCTTCTCCCCGGATCATCTGGAGCGTCATGGCACGGTTGAATGCTACCGCGAAATTAAGGCTCAGCTTCTCAACCAGTCCAAACAGAAGATTCTCAATGGTGATGATCAGGGCTTGATCAAAGGTTTGCCTTGGCGATGGGCGGATGCCTATTGGACGAGTAGCCAAGGCCCCAGCTTGCCGGATGCCTGCAATAGTCAACGCTGCCCGATTCCCAATATTTTTATTGAAGAGGAATGGGTGAAGGTGGAAGGAGAGCCAATTGTGTCGGTATCCTCCATGCGAATGCTGGGGGTTCATAACCAGCAGAATCTTTTGCTAGCGGTTGCTGTGGCTCATTTGGCGGGGATTGAGAAGGATGCGATCGCAACTGCCGTATCCACGTTCCCTGGTGTGGCCCATCGTCTAGAACATATCTGTACCTGGCAGGGCGTCGATTTTATCAATGACAGCAAGGCCACCAATTATGAAGCTGCCCAAACGGGATTAGCTGCAGTCAATAGTCCTGCCATTCTGATTGCAGGCGGGGAAGCCAAAGCCGGTGATGATCAGGCATGGCTGCAAACCATTCAGGCTCAAGCGGCCAAGGTGTTGTTGATTGGCAGCGCTGCCGATGCCTTTAGCCAGCGCCTTAAGGCAATTGAATATGACGATTATGAAATCGTGGAAACGATGGGCAAAGCGGTGACTAGAGCTACTGAACTGGCCCCTTCTCTGCAAGTCAAAAGTGTGCTCTTATCGCCTGCCTGTGCCAGCTTTGATCAATATCTAAACTTTGAGAAACGAGGCGATCATTTTCGGCAGTTGTGCCAGGCTCTTCTGTAATAAAACAACTGACAACTCAAAACGTTCAAGATCGAATATGCGCAATTCTCAGTATTTCTACAAAATAAGAGCAATTGCTGATCGTTTTTTCTTTTATCCTCTTGGTAGTTGCCCTTTTTCATGGGCAGCTTCAATCTCAGCAGGCGTTACTTCACCATTTTTATCTGTATCAATTAAATCAAAGAACTCGTCTAAACCCATTTGACGATATAGTCTTTCTTTCACAAAATCTTCTACCTCTGTTTTGGCAACAATACCATCACCATTTGAATCTGTACCATCAAAAGCAAATGGAGGTTCTACTAAATCAAGCTCCTCTTCAGAGAGTTGCCCATCATTATCTGTGTCGTATTGTTCGAAATAAGTAACTAAACCAACTTTTCTCTCAGGCCCTTGGGCTATAAACTTATCAATTTCAGCTTTAGTTACAGTACCATCTCGATTAGCGTCAGACGCACTAAATGGCCCATGTGGTCCTGGACTCCTAGGGCCTTCTTTTAATCGCTCTCCCTTAGTTATTCCCTTGTTATCCATGGGCTTTTTATCGCTGTTATCTATGGGCTTTTTGTCGCTATTTTGACATCCAGAAACATAGATCATCATGACTGCAATTAGAACAATTTTAAGGAATTTTATGTTTTTCATTTTGATTTCAAACCATTACTAACGGTTTAGACTCAGGGGGACGAGAGTAATTTTAAGTGCTGACGAATAAGTTGTTTTGAGCGTCTCTTGCGGACCCATGTTAGCTATTATTCCACTCTGATCTTTAGAGGAAGAAAATGTATGAAAAGCTACCACTCAAAGATAAAGCTTTCTCGACTTGAGGCGTAGCCATAAACAAACCCGCACCCAGTGAGCGATGAGTGAGGATATCGCAGTAATCTTATCCTGGTAGAGAATGAACTGATAGGCCTCCTCTATCCGCTAAAACGGGTGAACGAGCATGTGATCTGTCCTAGATGTCGTCTTCTGCCTGGTACCTCAAGTCTGTAAATGGTGGGATCTACTGTTCAGTAAGCGTGGGGCCTTTTTCTGTCGGCACGTCCATAAAAATCACATAGGAACCAAAGAGTTGGCCATGCTGGATCATAGCCAACTCTTGAAAAGGGCAACTCTATTATCGAATCGTGTAACACCCTCGATTGGGAAGCACCATATTGGCAACCCACTTATACACCCGTTCACCAACCTTTAGCGTTCGACTGAGACTCACATCCGTGACTCGGGCCTCGTCATAGCAAACCTTGCCTCGAGCTAGGCTAAAGGACGTAATCCGAGCCTTCATTTTGACTGTACCATGAGCATCTCGGCGAACCTTACGCTTCAGTGTCACATGGGCATTGACCTTCATCCGGCAGCCATCAAAGGCAATGGATTTGACCTGATTGATGCGGAGTTTTTTTCGTCTATTGATGCGATGGGTTTTACCAGCGACCTTGCCATTCACCGCACTGAGTAATTGGGATTCATATCGACGCCCTAAGGTTTCGACTTGATGACAGTCTAGGGAGCGAGCTTGGGCTGGTGCAGGATGATGGCTGATGACGCTGGTCAAGGTACCACTGAGTGCAAGGGCCAATAGAACTGGCTTATTCATGATCTTTCTCCTAAGGATTGCTAGGGTGTTGAGAGTTCGCTTAGAACGGCTCACTGAATCAATAGGATTGGGTTTTAAAGTTTATGCAGTTTGACCGATGGGTGTCCTATCCAGAACTCACTCTTCATCTTCGGATTTTGGGTGGGTTTATCAGTGTTCTTTGGGGGTTAGAACTAGCTGATACCGTGATCTTCAGAGGTCGGTTAAATCGATTTGGAATTTTGCCCCGTCGATGGATTGGTCTCCGGGGCATTCTATTTGCTCCGTTATTGCACGGAAATCTTCGCCACCTGTCCGTGAATACGGTGCCGTTGGTGGTTCTGGGATGGCTTATTCTGGTACGTTCTACGCCAGTATTTATCTGGGTAACGGTAGGGGTATGGCTAGTCGGCGGGTTGGGGGTGTGGTTGCTTGCCGGGCCAAAGTCCAATCATATTGGGGCTAGTGGGTTAGTGTTTGGCTATTTGGGATTTTTGCTGACCAATGGCTATGTTGAGCAAAGTGGGGTTGCGATCGCAACGGCAACCCTAGCCGGTTTACTCTACGGCAGCACTCTCTGGGGAGTCCTTCCTCTGCGACGAGGAGTCTCTTGGCAAGGTCATTTATTTGGGGTAATCACAGGCGGACTCTGCGCTTACTACCTCCCCCAACTACAACGATGGCTCCCTGCTCTACCCGAGTTAACTAGACTCTAGATCCTAAGGCTCTAGCCCAGTGGGTCAGGGGGTTGTGGCAGATTAGGGGGGGATTCTTGCTCCTCGGAAGAAAGGTTAGAAATCACCTGATCTAATTCAGCTTTGAGTTCTGCTTTTGTGGCGTCTGGCGGATCGATCGTCTGGGGTTCAGCCGTAGGGCCCATCACAGGAGTATCCTGGCTCTCCGTGCTGACCGCTGTTGGCATCTGTGGATCAGGGTGGGGGTGCTCCTCCGGCGTTGTCTTGTCGGCAACAGGAAGGGGCATTTCAGGAGGAGCTGATGCAGGGGGGGTGGTGGCGGTCTCTATCGTCACTGGAGCCGCAGAAGCAGGATCGGCTTTGGATAGGCTCTCCTTAGTCTCCTGAGCTGCAGTCTCCTGAGCTACTTGAGCAGGTGGTGGGTCAACCAGCGTCTCTTTAGAGGGCTGAACTGTCTCGACTGGGGGAGTGGCTTCAGTGCGATCTTGGCCCCCGATCATGCCCTTGAGCTGGTCTCCCAACCCTGACAGACGCTGTTTAAGGGCGGGAGGCAAAATGGAGGTTTCTGAAGTGCCGTCATTCGCTTGCGTCCCCATCCGTTGCCACAGTCCTTGCCAATCCACGCTAGCAACCTTGGCAATAACCTGGTCCATAACCGCTCTAGCTTTTGCACTGAGCGTTCCAGCCTCTGGCTGAGGGGGATTGGCTTCGACCATTGCCCACCGTCGTTGCAAGGCCTGGTAACTTAACCACACCAGCAGAACCACACTTGCCGTATGCCCTAGCAGTAAACCCAGCGGACGACGATAAATGAGCAAAATAAGCGCATAGAAAAGACCGGTTCCACTCCACCAAATATCGGTTTTGCGGTGAATTTCTGGATAGACATAAGCCGTCAAATACAGCCCAATGCTACCCAAACCAACGATCAATACTAAGGCAACAGAGAGCATGGCCTTGGTCCTCCACCCAGCAAGAACAGGATTTTAAGTACGCCCCATTCATACCACTCTCTTGGTCAATTCCTCAGCATATAGTTAAAAAAATCAAAGAGGCATATCCAATACAGATACACCTCTTACGATTACACGGGCTTCGAGCTACGTTGAGCTTTACTAGCGGAGACAAGCTTGTCAATCTCTGCCTCTCAGCATAAAAAACTGTCTAAGGCTAGACTTTCCTCTAGAGTGACACTTTCTAGAGTGTCACTCCCATAACGCTACGGTCGGGAACGCGGATATTGGGTCATCAGGGCCTGTACTTGTTCGGCATGATAGGAACTGCGAGTCAGTGGGGAAGACACAATCTGCAGGAACCCCATCTGTTCTCCCAGTTTTTGCCATTTTGCAAACTGCTCAGGCGGTACAAAGGTTTGGACATCCAAGTGCTGAGCAGTGGGCTGTAAGTATTGACCAATGGTGAGAATATCGCAATCCATCTGACGCAGATCAGCCATGACCGCTTCAACTTCCGCATCGGTTTCGCCTAAGCCCACCATAATGCCGGATTTGGTATAGATCCAGGGGGCGAGTTGGCGCGATCGCATCAACACTTCCAACGTGCGCTGATAATTGCCCTGAGGGCGAACTCGTCGATAGAGACGGGGCACCGTTTCCGTATTGTGATTGATCACTTCTGGGGCAGCTTGCAGGATAGTTTCCAGAGCCTCCCAGTTCCCACACAGATCTGGAATCAGCACTTCAATGGTGGTCTGTGGCGACAGGATGCGGATCTGCTGGATACAGCGGACAAACTGCAAAGCTCCCCCATCGGGCAGATCATCTCGATTGACCGAGGTAATCACCACATGACTGAGATTCATCCGTCGTACTGCTTCAGCTAAACGCCCGGGTTCCGTCGGATCAAGGGCAACGGGCTTCTTCTCAAAGTCGATATCACAATACGGACAGGCCCGAGTACAGGCAGGTCCCATAATCAAAAATGTGGCTGTACCGTGGTGAAAGCACTCACCAATATTGGGACAGGACGCCTCTTCACAGACGGTATTTAACTTCAAATCCCGCAGGATATCTTTGACGCTACCGACCCGCTCCCATTGCGGCGCTTTTACACGTAACCAATCAGGCTTAACAACCACGACTTTGTCCAGAAATGCTCTGTCTTTACTGTAGTGGATGTTGAGGCCATGAGAGTGACGCTAGGACAGGAACTGCTTTCGCTGCGGCAGCCCCAGAAATAAGCCGAGTCCTCCCACCCCTGTCACCAGATTGGGTAACCAAGCCCCCCACCAGGGAGAGATCCAGCCTAACCGCCCACCCGCATCCGCCATAAAAATGAGCAGGTACTGACCTAAGACAAAGATTAGACTGAGGCCAAAGCCATTACTGACAGACAGTCGACGACGACGCATGCCTAAAGCACTGCCGACCCAGCCAAACACTAGCACCGTAAACGGCAAGGCAATTTTTCGGTGAATCTGAATTTCCAAGGCTCGACTTTGAGGCAGATCGCCTCGCTGACGGAGCATTGCTAGCGCCTGCTGCGCCGATGTTAGCGTCATCGTATTTGGGTTCAGCTCTGCGGCTAACATGGGCGACTGAGGGAGCTGAAGCTGCTGTTCTGCAAACGCTAAGAGAGATGGATCTTGGCCATCAGGGGCCACCGCATAGATAGTGCCGTTCTTAAAGGTCCAGAGATGTTCGGGGGCGTTCCATGTGGCTGATTCAGCTACAATCACCTGCTGTACTTGGGGGGAGGTCCAATCGATCACCGTTAACCCATACAGAGTCTGACCTTGAGCCGCTTGGGCATAAAACAAACGACGCAGGGCTTGGTTCGGGCCAACCTCTTCGTACAGAATATGCTGCTCTTGCAGCTCAAAATTTCCCTGCTGTGCGGTCTGGATCAGTAATTGCTGGACCTGAGTTTGGCTGGCAGGCACAACGCTTTCGGTCAGTATCAGCATTAGCAACATCGCTAGAAGCGCAAAGCTACCGCTAGCCCGCATTAGCCGTCCTAAGGGCAAGCCTGCCGCTTGCAACGCCATCAACTCTCCATCCGTCTGCAGTCGCGAGAAGGTCAGTAGGCAAGCTAGCAAGACTGACATCGGTATGGACAAACTGACAAAATAAGGCAGCTGGAGCGCCAAAATCGTCAGGGCAACCCCCATGGGCAACTGGGCGGCCGACACCTGACGCAATAGATCAAATAACACCGCAGCCGAGACCCCAAGCGCTGAAAAAATCCCTATCCCGCCCAAGAAGGAGGGGAGTAATTCGCGCAGCACGTAGCGATCGATCAGCGGTATCGCTTGTCCCAGTCGGCTCAATCTAGGCATCGTCAGTTCATCTCATTCACGGCTGAGGAGAACACTACTGTCGGAACCGATCGCCTAAGTAATACTGGCGAACAAGGGCATTATCATATAGCTCTGATGGTGTGCCTGCGGCGAGTATGCGACCTTCTCTGAGAATATAGGTCCGATCAGTAATGGCTAACGTCTCACGGACATTGTGATCGGTGATTAAAATACCCAAGTTGCGATCGCACAATCGGTCAATCATCCTTTGCAAATCAGCCACTGCGATCGGGTCAATCCCCGCAAAGGGCTCATCCAGGAGTAGAAATTGAGGCCCCTCTCTCCCCGTGGCCAACACTCGCGCTAGCTCCGTCCGTCGACGTTCTCCCCCCGACACCTGCATGCCCAGCGTATCGGCCACCTGTTCCAGTTGAAAATCAGCGAGTAGGTTAGCGAGTCGAGAGTACCATTGTTGACGAGGCACCCTCGACTGTTCCATCACCAGTAATAAATTATCGCGGACACTTAGATGCCTGAAGATACTGGCGTCCTGGGCCAGGTATCCGATTCCTAATCTGGCACGCTGATGCAAGGGTAGGGCCGTAATTTCTCGGCTTCCCAGCCAAACTTTCCCCTGACTCGGTTTGGTGAGTCCCGTCGCGATATGAAACGTGGTCGTTTTACCGGCCCCATTCGGTCCGAGCAACCCCACAATTTCGCCTTGATGCACAGTCAACGTCATCTGCTGCAAGACAGGACGACGCTGATAGACTTTGCTAATATCCTGCAGGAGAATCCGCAAACCTTGTCCCTACCCAGACCCAGTACGGGGGCCACATGACCCAGTGTTGCTCATTTCTGAGACGGGTAAACATTCGTTTCTACAGCCTTCGAATCATCCGCCTGGGCTTCAAACCGACCTTCATCAATCAAGTAAGTGATTTTGTCCGCTTCTAGGTTATTCCCGGCATGCTCAACCAATACATCTCCTTCTAGGAGAATACGGCGCTCTCGACTGAAATATTGGGCCTTTGTCGCCGTTGCCTTTAGCTGATGCTCTGGGTAAATGATTTGGACATTACCAGCAGCGGTGATCACACCTGTTTTCGCATTGGCCCGCTGGATATCAGCCCGCAACGTCAGAGATTGACGCTGGTTTTGAGCCTGTAGGGGATTAAGAAAAATCGCTCCTAACCCCAACAGAATAATACAAACTAAATTCACTCTTAACCTAGACATAGGGGCTCGCATTGCAAAATTGCGCATCGGTTAATTCATCTATGAATCGATGGTGCTTTGACTTCGCTGCTGTGGGTTTCCCTTATGGGCAATCCGACACCCTAGTAATTTGCGGCAACACCACCCGGGTGCGACCGATCACCATAGACTGCTGCATTGCCTGAGAGGGCTGGTTCGTCGATAAAACGAGCTGACTGAACATACTGACTTGCTCCGGTCCAGATTGCTGCAAGCATTCTAATAGGTTTGCACTTGCATCGACAAATGTCTCAACATTGACCTCCGCAAAGACGGGTTCATAGGCTTGTAATCGACCTATGCCTTCACCGAGCAAAATGACTGCACCTTGCCAATTTTTTTTGCCCAGATGGTAGCACGCCACTGAAATCTGTAAAATTCCTTGGTAAAGGCTCTTAGGAGGATCGGTTGCTTCCATCCATAGTGCCTCCAGCGTATCGTGGCAAGCATAATACTGGCCTTGGTTAAACTCCGCGACTCCTTGCCAAAATTCAGGTGGCAGGTCATCCATTAAAATTTGTCAGTTTCAGTCCGGATCTGGTCAACGGTGATTTGTTGCTGATCGCCTGCAAATGGGTTGTCGGGAGTCAGAAATAACATACAGTGGCACTCTTTGCGCTCTCGCATTGGCACACAAGGGCAGTTCCAATAGGCGGCAGCGACTTCTGCTTCTTTATCTTCGTAGTAGCGACAGGGACATAGCGGTGCCCCTAAATCATCTTTATGCTTGGCTAGACCTTCGATGACAACGGCGGTTGTGCCCAGATCTGAACAGAAGTACGTTCCCGTCCGCTGAGCATAGGTCTCAGAAAACTTACGCATGGCCTCCAGGCTTTTTTCCGTGGCTTGTTGGGCACCGCTAGCTTGTGTCATAGGATCCTTGGGGTTCAAGAGGTAAAGGGGCAGAATATCGATTTCTCTTCGCTATTTACCCTACCATCATTAACAATCCGTTTGTAGCGAGTTGAATTACACCCTTAAATCAGGCAACAATGAAGATGTATTGCAATTGTTATTGCCTGTTGAATAAGGCCCTCCATGTCCCAGGTTCATCCCCCCTCTTCCGGATCTTCCTCTACCCAGATCTCATTACGCTCCCCAGAGCAACGTCCGTCACCTGCCCCTGGATTTGATTATGATGTGGCAATTGTGGGTGGCGGCATTGTCGGGGCTACCTTGGCAGCTGCCCTCAAAGACTCTGGCCTGAAAGTCGTCATCATCGAAGCCCAACCTCAATCGATTGCAGTGGCTAAAGGCCAAGCCTATGCGCTTCATCTCAGTTCGAGTCGCATTTACGAAGGGATTGGTATCTGGGATGCGATCGCACCTCAAGTGGAATACTTTTCCCAGGTCCATCTTTCCGATGGCAACTGCCCCAGCGTAGTTAAATTTAAGCCCCGAGATCTCAAAACCCCCGTTTTAGGCTATGTGGCTGAGCATCGTGTCTTGCTCAAGGAACTTCTTCAGTTTCTGAATACCTGTGACCATGTGGAGTGGTTATGCCCAGCCCAAGTCACCGCCACCCAGTATCATCAGACCGGGGTTGAGGTTTATGTCTCCCCGACCCCAGGAACAGAGAATCGAGCGTCAGTGCCGCCAAATCCCCTACGAGTGCAGGTCTTGGTCGCTGCCGATGGGGCGCGATCGCAGACACGTCAAGCCGCAGGGATCTCAACGCAAGGTTGGGATTACTGGCAATCCTGTCTAGTGGCTACGATCGCACCGGAAAAATTTCACAATCATATTGCCTATGAACGATTCTGGCCAAGCGGTCCCTTTGCCATTTTGCCGATTGCCAACAACCAATGTCGAATCGTTTGGACGGCTCCCCATGCCCAAGCTCAAGCCCTACTAGAATTGGACGAAGACCAATTTTTAGAACGGCTCCAACAGCGCTACGGCTCCCAAATGGGCAAGCTTTCCCTCGTGGGTCGGCGATTTATTTTTCCCGCCAAATGGATGCATTCCAAACGCTACGTGGCTCACCGCCTCGCACTAATCGGGGATGCTGCTCATACCTGTCACCCTGTGGGTGGACAAGGCTTAAACCTCGGGATTCGCGATGCAGCAGCTCTTGCCCAGATCTTGCAAACGGCTGATCAACGGGGTCAAGATATTGGTGAACTTAGGACATTACAGCAATACCAACGGTGGCGTCGCCGCCAAAATTGGCTGGCCTTAGGCTTTACTGATATCCTCAATCGGGTGTTTTCTAACCGCTGGTTTTTAATCGTGCAAGGACGGCGCTTTGGGTTGCGACTATTGCAATGGATTGCCCCACTGCGGGTGATGGCATTACGATTTATGGCGGGGTTAAGTGGGCGATCGTCTCATCTGGCCCAGCCAAAATCAGTTATTTCGCCCCAGAGATAAAGATACGGCTTCAGACCCATCATAGAGACAGCAATCTTGTTGGTTGTGGCTAGGACAGGCTTTGGCCATCTGTCCGCAGACTATAGATGCTCATATTGAACTGTCCACCTGATCTTCCTCCACAGGGGCAAGAGCAAAAGTCGTTTGGGTCGCCTGTGGGAGCTATCTATTCCCAGTTTTGCTGAAGAGATGGTACACCGTAGTTGGCATCCCATCTTATTCGTCCCGCCAGCAAAGTAGAGCATCCCGATCAGCTCAACTCTAGTCTTTAAACTTTTGCCCTTGAGCATTTTCGAGCTTAATCAAAATATTAGGCTTGATTTTTTCTAGCTCCGCTTTCAGCATCTGTTTGCTGGTCATAGCCGACCCTGGCACAACAGCACCTCGGCTAATCCGCAGCCAATCCTGAAAAATTTGTTTTTGGTACGGTGCAATAGGTACCGTACAAACATTAGCCGGTTGCTCCGGATCTTCGCGGGCAAAGAAAATAAGCGGATAATACCCTTTCTGGCTTAATAATTTCACCGCTTTCTCACCCCGAGCATCCTTTAAATCTAAGTAACAGGGCAACCACTTCGGCCCCGACAGTGGATCGTAAATTGTGGTGATCCACAGCACCATGGGATGAGGATGGATCGTACACAAAAACTGGTTATAGCGCGTATTCAGTAATCGTTGACTCACCTCTGAGCGCGGCAACATCACCCATAACGCCACAGCTTCTTCCTTCTCGGTTTGCAAGAACTGAGGAAACAC
The DNA here is from genome assembly GCF_028285565.1 of Acaryochloris sp. IP29b_bin.148. GTDB lineage: Bacteria > Cyanobacteriota > Cyanobacteriia > Thermosynechococcales > Thermosynechococcaceae > Acaryochloris. The sequence continues at coordinate 16,807 of NZ_JANQOY010000056.1, read as the reverse complement.
AATATCGGCAATCGGTTTTGTGGCAGGCCAAGACACGTTCCAGCCAGCATCTTCAATGGACCAAAATCGCTGCTGGGGATTTGGGATCGAAGGTACACGAGCCGCTTCTGAGGTTCGGACTCGATCAGACATGGTTGACTGATCCGTCTTACGCTGCTCTTGGATGACCGGTTCACCCATCGGCGAACGGCCATCATCAAGATCCTTCGCCAGCAAGGATTGCAAAATAGAAAGGATCTCAGCCATCGTTTGGGGGCGATCGCCTGGAGACTTGGCCATACAAGCCATAATCAGCTCATTAAGAGCGTCAGGAAGGCTTAAGGCCGGGGCCACTTGCGCCAAGGTTTTCGGTGCTTGAGAACGATGGGCATGATACCAACTGCCAATGGAATTGGTGGAAGCTTGAATCGGAATATGTCCGGTGAGGACCTCAAACATCGTGATACCTAAGCTATAGATATCAGAACGACTGTCTAAATCCTGACCTGCAATTTGCTCAGGAGAACAGTAGGCCAACGTGCCCATAAAAGAACCCGTTTGATTGGATTCTGTACTGTCTGACAAAAACTGAGCGATGCCAAAATCGAGCACCTTCGCTAAAGACCCCAAACTGGGATCAGAAATCACAAATGCATTGCTGGGTTTGATATCACGATGAATGACTTGACAGTGCTGACCATCAATTTTGATTCCTTGGTGTGCACATTCTAGCCCCAAGCAAATATGTCGCATTAATCGCAGAAACTGGCTAATCTCCAGAGGCTTAAAGGCAATCAAATCACTTAAGTTCCGCCCTTCCATGTATTCCATGACATAGAAGGGTGCCTCATTCCGATGAACCCCATAATCCAAAACCCTTACGATATGGAGGCTACGCTGTCCCAGTTGTGCTCCTGTTCGAGCCTCATGGGCAAACCGCATCTTCATTTTCTCGCTCAGTAAGGTCTGAGCGAGAAATTTGACCGCAACGGTAACGCCCCCCAGTAGCTGATCTTCCGCACGGTAGACCTTCCCCATCGATCCTTGACCGATCAGCTCTGCTAACCGATATCGATTAATGAGAATTTGACCTAAATTCGGGTCAGTACTGCTATCCATCATTGGATAATGGTTCTCCAACGACACAGCGGGTGGTGATCCAAAATCGGTCTATTTGTAATGTTGCGCTTACTTATCAATGGTAATTCTTAACGATGACCAATATTCCACAGTTTGCCCAGTCTTCTTTGAGGGCGAGCAGCGCTTTCCCTTTGCCAAAAATCATCCGAGCCTATACTTCTCATCAAGGCATCTTTGTTGACCGACTTCCAGTCAATAACCATAGAATCTTTAGGAACAGAACTTCATTAGTACAACAATCTTAACTTAATCTGTTGGGGGCATTCTCCATAACCCACAAATCTGCATCCAATAAGGCTAACGCCTGCTATGAGCAGGGCAATATTTATTTTAGTTCACAAGAGAAACTATAAAATTCAGGTAAATTCAATTTTAAGAAACAAAATTGGGAATTATAATCTCTAGTGTTAGCTCGAATGTAAGGGTAAATCAGTCTAGCTGTGTTATTAACATCTATTTTGAGTCGCAAGCAACTAGACTAACGTATAGATAAAGCTATGTTGTACTGATGCACTGAACAATTGATCTAAACATCAAGTTCATTAGGTAAACCGGGGGGATTATCTGCAAATTATTATTTTTTACCACCAATATCACCAGCTTTAAGCATTTGAGAGCCGTAAAATTTCTGGGTTCTGTTTTGTGCCTCAAAGCCTTAGCCTCTGGTGTCTTGCGCGTATTTACGATCGTGTAAGGCATTGAGGGAATAGGTGCTGCGAACGTTTTATCTCATGCTCTGAATTTTAGCCATGATGATGGCGAACTTAGATTGCTGTGAGATGCCTAGTGCAGAATGAAACCTTTTAGAGGATTTTAGCTGGCTTGCGGGAGGCGTGTGGCAACACTCTGTTGCGGAACGTTCCCGTTTTTATTCACCTTATTTGCAAGTGACAGCCCATGAAATTTCAAGATATTTATCGATACTTTCAAGAACCACCACCTATTTATCTCAGCAAGGAAGTTGCTGTTTGCTATGTCTTATCCGTTTTGATTGAACAGGGTGACTCATATGGCACAGCTTTAATTCAACTGGTAGAAACCAAACATCCGCTTTATCGCCTCTCCGATACTGTTCTCTATAGTGCTCTCAAATTTCTAGAAGATGAGGGTGTCATTCGTGGGTATTGGCAAAAAGTTGAAGGTCGGGGTCGTCCACGGCGAATGTATGAAGTTGCATCAGAAAAGTCAGAAGAGGCTCAAAAACTAGGTCGCTTTTGGCATAAATATCTTGGAGAGAAGCAATTGGTTTCAGGTGTTCAAGAAGTTCGTTCAAGCTAAGTAAAATTTAGAACAAGCTATAGATAGCAAAACGACATTATCGCTTAGCGATAATGTCGTTTTTTGAATTTGATTCAAGTGGCATAAATCCCGTGATTGGGAATCAGCCTTTCGCCGATCGGACATTGACTAACGGAGAGGAGAGGATTCGAACCTCCGGAACCCGTAAGGGTTCATCTGATTTCAAGTCAGACGCAATCGACCAACTCTGCCACCTCTCCAAATTGATTGGGATTAGACTTTAATCAAAGTCCAAGGTTTATCTTAACTCACACTGCTCTCATCCTTGACGTCTGTTCCACCGTTCTAGCGAGATCTCTCAACTTTAGTCCTTAATAAATGCTGTCAACCTTCAGTGGCTAGAGCCTATGATGGGAGGCATGTCTGATCAATCCCACGAAGTTAGGCACCAACCGATGATCCTCGGTTTCGATCCTGGACGGCATAAGTGTGGTTTAGCTGTGATGGAGGTGAATCGTATCGTTCACTGGCATCATGTTGTGGCAGCATCACAGGTGATTGAGTCTATTAATCAATTATGCGAAACTTATCCAATATTTTTATTGGTGATGGGGAATCAAACCACGTCTAAGGAATGGTATCACAAGTGCCAGAGCCTGCTGACACCAAGCCTTCAAATCCAAAAAGTAGATGAGCGCTACAGTACCTTGGCGGCCCGCACGAAGTACTGGCAAATGTTCCCTCCTCAGGGGATTAACCGTCTTATCCCCCAAAGTTTACGCACCATTCACCGTCCCATAGATGATATCGTGGCCATCATTTTAGTTGAGCGATATCTAGAGCAGTATGAGGTTGAGGCTATTTCCAATTAGGGAATAGGATGTCATGAGGGGCGTCATGGAGGATTGAAATGGAGTGTTCCTTAAGTCCTGGCCCCATAACATCGCCAACTCAATACTGCATGACGCTTATCTTGGTTTCGGATAACACACCAAGACCGCTAAATCTGAGCAAATTTACTTAGGATTAGTATAATCAGGTAAACGAAAAGAACAAGTGCTCGTTGGAGTAGACTGGGAAAGACTTGAAATTGTACTTTTTATAAATTCAAAATTACGATCATTGCTGACGCAGTACACAAAGGAATGGATCAGGAGATTAGTTAGATATGCCCCAAACTCAGGCTATTGCGGAAATTGACTTTTACAGTGACACCTATAAAGATGCTTACAGCCGTATCGACGGCATTGTGATTGAAGGTGAGCAAGAGGCTCACGAGAACTATATTCGTCTTGGGGAAATGCTGCCCGAGCATCAAGATGATTTTATCCGCCTATCTAAAATGGAAGCCCGCCATAAGAAAGGGTTTGAAGCCTGTGGCCGCAATTTAAATGTGACCTGTGACTTGGAGTTTGCCCGTCAGTTTTTTGCCGGCTTACACCAGAATTTCCAAGCTGCTGCTGCTGAGGATAAGGTTGCAACCTGTTTAGTGATTCAGTCATTAATTATTGAGTGTTTTGCGATCGCAGCCTATAACATCTATATTCCTGTCGCTGACGACTTTGCTCGCAAGATTACCGAATCCGTAGTCAAGGATGAGTATAAGCACTTGAACTATGGCGAAGAGTGGTTAAAAGCACATTTTGATGACGTCAAAGCAGAAATCCAAGAGGCCAATCGTCAAAACCTCCCCATTGTTTGGAGAATGCTAAACGAAGTGGATGGAGATGCGGCTGTCTTGGGGATGGAAAAAGAAGCATTAGTGGAAGACTTTATGATCCAGTACGGTGAAGCACTGAGCAATATTGGATTTTCCACAGCAGAAATTATGCGGATGTCTGCCTATGGGCTTGTAGCTGCCTAAATGCACTACACCTTAGCCTGGGGACATTACGGTAGCTCCCTCTGGCCATGGAAAAAAGGAGGGCCAAGTCTGTGAACTTGGCCCTCCCTTGTGTTTAGTGATTGACCGTGTGAACATCCCCATTCAGACTTGCTCTACTGAATTCAAATGCTTTTGCTGGTACGAAATAACGGTTTGCTGTAATATTAAGTAACATTGTTGCGCACTGTTGCAACCGTCTTTTATTAACACATTCACAGTAAGCCCACTGGCAATCGTCACGCTTGCTCCTTTCTACAAAATATATGTTTGGTCTAATTGGTCATCTAACCAGCTTGCAGCATGCTCAATCCGTTGCCCGAGATTTAGGATATCCAGAGTATGCGGACCAGGGGTTAGATTTTTGGTGTATGGCGCCCCCACAAATAGTGGATGACATCACAGTTACAAGTATTACGGGGCAAACGATTTACGGTAAATATGTCGAGTCCTGTTTCTTGCCGGAGATGCTAGCCTCTCAGCGAATCAAGGCAGCGACCCGTAAAATTGTGAACGCCATGGCCCATGCTCAGAAAAATGGGATTAACATCACAGCGCTTGGTGGTTTCTCGTCGATTATTTTTGAGAACTTTAATCTACAGCGGATTACCCGCATTCGAAATATTCAACTCGACTTACAGCGCTTCACCACAGGCAATACGCATACGGCCTATATTATTTGCCGCCAGGTCGAACAAGGCGCTCAACAACTCGGCATTGACCTTAACAAAGCAACCGTCGCAGTTTGTGGCGCCACGGGCGATATCGGTAGTGCGGTCTGCCGCTGGCTCGATGCCCGCACAGATACAGCCGAATTACTATTGGTTGCCCGCCATCAAGGTCGTCTAGAGACCTTACAGTCTGAGCTGGGTCGAGGCAAAATCCTGTCGATTGAAGAAGCCTTACCGCTGGCCGATATTGTCGTTTGGGTTGCGAGTATGCCCAAAGGCATCGACATAGAGGTCGAAAAATTAAAGCATCCTTGCCTGATGATTGACGGCGGATATCCCAAGAATTTAGGCACAAAAATCCAGCATCCTGATATTCATATCCTCAACGGTGGCATTGTTGAGCATTCTCTGGATATTGATTGGAAGATCATGCATATTGTCAATATGAATATCCCGAATCGTCAGCTGTTTGCCTGCTTTGCGGAATCGATGCTGCTTGAATTTGAGCAGCTCCATACTAATTTCTCCTGGGGCCGCAATGAAATAACGGTTGCCAAGATGGAAAAAATTGGTGAAATATCTCTCAAACATGGCTTTAAACCTTTAGCTCTCGCCATCTAACCTCGTTGCGGGTATTCATTCATGGGTCAGTCGTATTGCTGGCTGCCCCCAGGCTGGTGTTACAGGGTATTCAGTCAACAGTACTGTAACGGTTGTTTTGGCGTAGTAAGATCACCCCAATCATCATGAGAACAACAATCGGCAACCAGCTTGCAAAGCTGGCTGGCCAGATACCCGTGTTTCCTAGTGTTTGACAGATAAACGAAAAGGTATAGTAAGCAAAAATTAGCAGACTGCTACCCCCAAAACCCAAGGATTGCGTTTGACTGGCACGGCACCCCAGTGCTGAACCAATCAGCGTAAATCCTACGCTAATCCAGGGGAAAGCCATCAAAGAATGCCAGCGAACTTGGAGTCTTTGCAGCGTTCGCATGCTCCCCGACTGTTGGAGATGTCGTATCAGCGCCCTCGTTTCCTGAAGGCTAACGGGTTGACTGGTGACCTCAGCTAATTCCTGTGGACTGGCAGCTCGAAAGGGGTGCTGCTCGAAGGAAACAATTTGTTGGTATCCCCCCGATATCGGATCGATCGTGTAGCAAGTGCCCTGTAATAAGGTCCATTGCTGTAGGGAGCGGTCCCAAATCGCTTGCTGAGCTAGCCAAATATAACGGATATGACGATCTTGAAATTGCAAAATCGTTAATTGATGGAGGGCCGAACCATCAAAGGTACGGGCATAGAACAGCTGAGTCAATTGCTGTTGCTGATAGGTTCGATGCACGATGTTTTGAGTCGGAATCGCAGCCATCTGCTGGACGGGAACCTGGGCCAGCAAGCGATTAGCCATTGCGGTCGTCGGTGGAACAATCGCTTCATTGATGGCAAGTATGCACGCCGCCACTATTAGGCTAAAGCATAGAACGGGTCGGACAATACGATACAGGCTGGTTCCACAGGCTCTAAGGGCCATCAGTTCGTTTCTTTTTGCCAATTGGCTATAGGTCAGCAGCGGGGCCAGGAGCATCGACATCGGTAAGGCCAACACGATAAAGCGAGGGAGCTGCAATCCTAATACCCACAATGCCTCGGAACGAGCTAAGGTTCTCTCCGTTAAACGCCGAAGCACATCAAACAAAGTACCTATACTGAAGCCAATGGATGTAAAAGCACCCAACGCAAAGACCCAAGGCATCCAGAAGGCTCGCAGAATAAAGCTATCTAGATAAGTCCAGAATCCGGTTAATGATCTTAGCTGCTTAATCGGAGCCAGAGGCATGTGGTTCGGATAGTACCTGGATACTAATCATCTCAGACGGCTTGGAGCCCGAAGCGCTGAGTTCGACTTCTAGAACATCGCTATATAGTCGCTCTAATGCCTGTAATAGCGATTGTAGATGAGGGGTACTGGCTCCAGAAGCGTTATGTAGTTTATCCGTCAATCTCCGCAGCCGTCGCCAAGTGGTATAGAGTTTAGCCACCATATGTTCGAGTTGCGAAGCCTGATTGACCAAGTCTGCGGTGATATTCAGACAGCCTAATCGCAATGCTTCCTCTAGGCTAGATTCTAAATCGATTGATTGTTCGTTGAGGGCTTGGACATTGTTAAAGGCCTCTAAATATTTCGCCAGTTGCTTGGCTTCAGCCGTGGCTTGTTTCAGAGTATCCAGATCAGGACTCGCGGCCAATTCGGACTGAATGGTGTTCTGATGCGCCTCTGGTAATTTTTCCAGCTCTTTTACTAAGGGCGCTACATGACGAATCGGAATCGTGTGGTTGGCGGCCTTCGTTTTTATTTCAGCTGGGACTAAATCGGAGGTCATTGTGGTCCACTCATCTGAAAGTTGTTGCACTTCGCGGGTGGTGATCCGCTCCCCTTGCCGGGCCGTTTCACTTACGAGTTCTTGAACTTCGGGGGCGGACTGAGCGGTTTTAACGAAGGCTCGCTTACTAAAGTTATTGATGGAGGTGGGTTCTAGGTGTCCAGCCTCTAGAAGAGTATCCGCACTATTAGCGAGTTCTATCCAGCTATAGGCTTGGCTTTTACTAATTTCGTTATTTTGGAGCCAGTTGAGGAAACCACCGCCTCGACCTTCGCCGGTTTGTTTTTCGCGATCGCGAATGGCTCGCAAAATTCGCCCCCGCCAAATATCGGTCTGTAAATCAAAGCGATCGCACACCTCCCATGCTGCGCCCACCTGTTGCTGAAACTCAAATTCAGAGATTCCTTCGTCTTCTGGGTCAGGGACTTGTAGGGTAAATTCTTCATGACTGATCTGTACGGATGTCTCTTGTACATCCTCTGATTTAGAGCGCTTGGCCATAACCACCCCTACTGTATTGCCGACTTATTATGCCATGAGTCACCCCAACCAAATTTCTGTTAAGAACCCCATAGAAGCAGGACAGTCTTGTGCCCATCCCTTCACAATAGAGAAGAGTGCATTTTATTTTAGGAGCCATTGAGTATGGCATACATGGGTGAGCTAGGGGCCGGCTCCAGCATCTATATTGATAACCAGAATAGTCAAACCATTGTGACATCGATTGCCTCATCTCCAGGGCAACAACAACAAGCAAGTCATAGCTTTACCACGGGGCACTGGACAACCTCTCCTGAGCTGTTTCGTAGCCCTCAAGGTGCCATAATCAAGCTGGGAACCGCTCAAGGGAACTATTATCTCCAAGTGCAAGGTAACCGCATCGTTCAAACGGCCACCATTCCACCTCAACAGATCTTAGAGTCAATCCCTTTACAGCAGGTGGTTCAACCGCCAACCACTCCCATACCCCCGATGCCACCCATGCCATCCCTGGAGATGGATAATCTGTTTATGAATGTACAACCCATGCAAATGCGGATGGGAAATATGCATATGAGTGTGGGCACCGCCTCAACAGCGACCTATACGACCAAAGGAAACTTTTGTAGTCAGTGCGGCGCAGCAACTGCTGCAGCTGATAAATTCTGTGCAAACTGCGGTCATCGCCTCCACTAAATCAGAACCTGAATTAGCCGGATGGCTTAGCGATTGGACCAGATGGGTATGTTTATGGAACGGTCAACCAACTCCACAAATCACCACCCTTAAATGGGGATGGCAATGATGCACTCATCAAAACGACATTTTCCTGCCGACCATTACAAGTCAGCAGGAAAATGGGTATCGTTGACGCAGTCGCTTAGGCCAATTAACTGACGTTGAGCTTCATGAACTGGAATGATGGGGAAGTCGGCTCTTTTATATGCTGGCTAGCTTAGGCTATCTGGGTCTCTCATCTCTCAGCTACCTTGAAGAGTATTGATAACACAATCAGGACGTTGTTGCTTGGGAGTAACTCACCTCTTCTTCACCAATCGCCATCAACCTCAGCCATCTGTAGTTAGAAGCAATAGCTTCTGCAAAGGTTGGGTACACCATGTAGTTGACACCAAATTCCTGGCAAACTTCAGCCACGATTGGAGCAATTTTGGGATAGTGAATATGACAGATCTGAGGAAATAAGTGATGTACAGCTTGGTAGTTGAGTCCACCCACATACCAATTTAGGAAAGGATTGCGGGGGGCAAAATCTGCAGTTGTCCTGAGCTGAAAAATCGCCCATTCATCTTCAATTTGGTTCGATTCTGGATCCGGCTTAGGGAATTCTATGCCCTCCATGACATGGGCCAACATAAAAATCTCACAGACAATGGCCCCATAAGTCCAATAGGCGATACAAAAACCCAGTACGATCTGTAAGGGAGAGTAACCCACCAAATAAGGGGTGACCATAAAGAACGACACACCAATGATTCGTCCTACCCAAAAGGTGACGTAATCAATGGGTTGCCTGGTTGGAAGCGTATTGGTTTGATAGGGGGTATTGCGGATAAACCGTTGAATATCCCTGAAATACCAATAAATAGGGATAAAGGGATAAATAAACCAAATCCAATAGTGCTGCCATCGATGGTGAGGTTGATGGTCTGTATGGGGCGACATACGAACGACGCCGTCTCCCTCGATTTCGTTGTCGTATCCTTCAATATTGGTATAGATGTGATGGAGCTGATTATGGCGAAATTTCCATAAAAAGCTAGAGACGCCAATGACGTCGTAACAACTGCCAACAATCCGATTGACCAGAGGACTCGACGAGTAGCCACCATGATTGGCGTCATGGCCAACGCTCATGCCGAAGCCAGCCACTCCCATTCCTAAGGCCACACAACCCAATATCTTGATGACAAGATTGGGTGGCCCAAAGAGGATGATGCTCCAAGCGCTCAGCGTCCAAGTGGCAATCACTAGCGTCTTGAAATACATCGCTGGATTATCCCGAGGCCTGATATTATTTGTGGCGAAATATTCGTTAACCCGTCGGCTCAATTCCTTCCTAAACCCGACGTTCCTGGCAAAGGTAACTTGTGGATTTGTCAATTTCGATACCTGTTTAGTTGATCGAATTCTATATCTAAACCTTGCCCTTAAATGAGAAACATTAGATTTCAGATAGTTATCTTAATCAAACAATGATGGAACGTTGGCCAGCACTACAGTAAATCAGGAAATACTGAGAACTGTGAAAAGTTGTATATCGACCTCCAAAAAGTCGCCATTCAAGGATATGCGAGCTTTTTTGTTACCTCATTAAGACTCAACGTTGATCGAGATGACGAGATTAGGGGCCTGGGAACAAAGGACCCACTTCACCGGATTTCCACTGCGGGTACTTGCCCATAATTTGCTGAAAGAGGTCGGATTCTAAAAATTCTGCTAACCAAGCTTGTAGCTTGGGCCAAGGTTGGGCGTCAAACCAAGGTCGATCGGTATTGGCAAATTGGCGAACAAATGGGGCTATCGCCATATCTGCCCAGGATCTGTGCTGATCACAGAGATAAGGTGTTTCGCCCAGTTGATAATTCAACGTTTCCAAAAATTTGGCCCCCTCAGCCCGATGTTCTTGGGCATTGGTGTTTTCGTAGCGTTGGGCGTACTTGTAGCGGTCTAGGTGATGCTTAAAATGACCATCACATGCCGCCACTAAAGCTTGCAGATGTGCCATTTGTCCTGAATCGGCTCGAAGCCATACCTCAGAATCCTGTTTCTTAAGCGCCCACATCATAATTTCTAGGCTTTCTTCCAAGATGGAACCGTCCACCTGAACCAGGACAGGAACCGTTCCTTTAGGGGAAATATCCAGCATCTCCTGGGGCTTGTCTCGCAACACCACTTCCCGAAGTTCACAGACCTGTTGGCTAACGGTCAAAGCCAGTCGCGCCCGCATGGCATAGGGACAGCGACGAAAGGAATACAAGATAGGATATGCCATGGAAATTAGCCGGGTTGATGACGGGCATATTTTGCCCCGATGTGGACTTGATTGCGTTGCTTAGCCAACTCGATCTGCCGCTGACGTTCAGCAAATCGTCGTTGTTGCTCTTCTGTTTTGGTGCCATAGCAATGGGGACAGCTTTGGCCAGGCACATAGTGCTTCGACTTCATATCCTCGGGACTAATGGGCGTGCGACAGGCTCGACACAGCTGATATCGTCCCGGCTTAAGGCCATGGCCGACGGCAACCCGCTCATCAAAGACAAAGCAATCCCCTTGCCACAGACTTTCATCTTCTGGCACCTTCTCTAGGTAGCTGAGAATGCCCCCCTGCAGGTGAAAAACGTCTTCAAATCCTTCATGTCGCAATAAAGCAGTTGACTTTTCACAGCGAATACCGCCCGTACAGAACATGGCAACTTTCGGCTTATTCTGCAATTCAGCCTGTTCCTGGAGCCATTCGGGCAACTCAGAAAAACTTTTAGTGTTGGGATTGATGGCGCCTTTAAACGTGCCAATGGCTACTTCATAGTCGTTGCGCACATCAATAACCACCACATCTGGATCGGCGAGTAGCTGGTTCCAGTCTTCTGGCTTCACGTATTCGCCAACAGTTTGGGTGGGGTCAATGTCTGGCACTCCCATTTTGATAATTTCTTTTTTTAGTCGGACCTTCATGCGATAAAAGGGCCGGTTCTCAGACCAAGATTCTTTTGGTGCTAAATCTGCAAAGCGTGGATCTTCACGCAAAAAATTGAGGACCGCATGGATATTGTGGGGGAGACCTGCGATCGCACCATTGATTCCTTCATGGGCCAGCAGAATCGTTCCTTGAACCTGGTGCTCCTCACAATAGGCGAAAAGGGGAGCTTTTAACTCAGCAAAGTCAGGGAGCGAAACAAACTTATAAAAGGCAACCGTTAGAAAATTAGGCATCAATAACGCTTTAGAAACTGTAAAGTTGCGTCACCTGGGCCATCCCCTTACAGATTCAGGGGTTCCCCATGACTGCCTACTATGTTAAGCCACACCCTTACCTCCCGGATGCAGAAACTTTATTGGTAGAGATGACAACCTGGAGCGGCTCGTCCAGCCATGACAAATAAGTCTCCAGAATACCTGCTTAGAAGGGTTGTCCTGCGGTAACGGAGCGGAGTTGGTTACCTTGCTTCAAAACGCTTTGCTCACCATCAAATTCCACAAAGGTTGCTCCCGTTTCATCAATGGCTTCGCCAAGCTTGACATGACGAGTCGAGCCGTTGATCGACACCATAAACACAGGCTGATCGCCCAGATTCGTTCCTCCCAGAAACTTTCGTTCGCCGTTACTGGGGGGTGTCATCGGCAAAGGCTTCACCGCTGGCAATGTCTCTTCCTTCTCTGTGCTGGTCACCGCAGCAATGACTGGCGTCTCAGCAGGAGGGGTGAGAGGCTTTACATTTAACTTGGGGACCGGAACATCTGCAACGGGGACATAAACTCGCTCCACGTTGTTTGGAGCCGCTTTAGGACTTGGGTTAGCCACACTAACCTTGGGGGTATTCGGCAAATTGGGTAACCCTACCTGAGCCGGAGGACGAGCCGCCTGGGATGCAGCCGCTAGCTTCTCAGCTTTTGTTTCTTGATTGATACGGTCAAGGGATTGGGTAACGTAATCAGCAAAGGCAACCGTTTCTGGCGATACCTCTGGCAACGCAACGCTTGGAGGAGGGACCGCTGCCATACTTGAGGCATGTTGCAGGCGAAGCTGTCGCCCCATCCAAAACATACTCAGACCCGCTAGCGAAACACAGATTGTTGAGAAGAATAAGCGCCTTCCCATACCTGTAGAGCCTGTAGGCTCACCCGTTAGCAACTCTAAGCTTAAAGAAGTCTCAGCTTGTTGTCGTAGCGCTAAGGTTGAATCCATGGGTGTGTAAGGCACCAACAAATCATCCTCATGCTGCGGTCGAGACTGACGCCGAGTTAAAAAATGTCCATGTGATACGTCCAGCAGTGCCCCTGCGGGTGACCGAACCTCCGTGGAGAGCGCCAAACTATCCACATCTGAGGGATCCTCAAGATGAGCTTCTAGATCATGGAATAACTCATCCATTAACTCATCAGCCCCCTGCCTAACCTGAGACGAAGGTGGCATCTCCGATACGGTCATCTGATTGGCCTCTACCTTAGGGTTAATGATGGCTTCCTCGAACATAGCGTTTCAAAACAATCGAAATTTACTGCAAACAGTTCAAATAGCTTCGCAAGTTTTAGTGTGACTAGAAAGACATCACAAGGGATGACTGTCTAGGACTTGATCCAATAGCTTGCCTCCAGTGTGCCCAAATCTTGACAGAAGCGATCCTTTATTTCTTCCCAACCAACCATATCTCTTAGAGAGCCCAGTACCCAAATCTCAACATAGAAACCTATTAAGGTTGAAAGCCCGCATCTATAATTTTCAATTTTCAGCCTGCATCACGCCTAGCAGCCAAGGCTAATACGGTATTCTGCCCACCAAAACCAGAACTGAAACATAAAACAGCCTGACTATTGCAGGCTAAGGGTTCCCTGACAAAATTCAGATCAAAGGCTGGATGTTGTAAACCCACGCAAGGCGGTAGAACTTGCCGGGACAAGGACAACAAGCAAAAGACGGATCCCATTGCTGCTGAAGCACCAAGGGTATGCCCCGTAGCCCCCTTCGTCGAACTTACAGCAACGTCAGGCGGGAATAATTTCTGAATGACTAAAGCTTCTGCTCGATCATTTAACTGAGTTGCAGTTCCATGGGCATGAATATAGCCAATATCTTCACGTCTTAAACCACTGCGCTGGAGGCAATCTTGAACCGCAACCATTGCCCAGCGCCTACTGTCTTCAGGGGCACTCATATGGTAAGCATCAACCGTTAACCCCATCCCTAACACTCGACCATATATTTTGGCATGGCGCTGGTGAGCCAGAGATTCCGCTTCCAAGACCAAAATGGCAGCCCCTTCCCCGAGAACAAACCCTTCTCGTTCCCGATCAAAAGGATAAGCTCCTGAGGTTGCCATTGCTCCCATCTTTCGAAAGCCTGCCAGCGTTAGCCGGGTCACGGGTGCTTCCACCGCACCAACGACGACCCGGGAACAATAGCCACCCCGAATCAGTTCGGCCCCTTGCGCAATTGCCCATATACCAGTTGCACAGGCAGCCCGTGGCGCTAAAACAGGCCCTTGTGCAGAAATCGCTTGTGCCACAACAGTGGAAGGCGACTCCCCATAGATATGGACCATCTGATCTGGCGTCACCAGTAACGAACCTTCAGGGAGCGACGCCTGTGTTGGACGGTAACGGTTGAGCGCCTGGTCTTCCCATTGACCTTGGAAGCCTCGGCTTGAACCAATCACGACACCGCACGATTCTATCGGAGGAGATAGACCTGCATCTTTGACAGCATCCAAAACAGCAGGCTTGAGCAAGTCTTCAAGACAACTGGGCTGAGCCCCCACCAGGGCCAAGGGCTGGGCAGGAATTTCGGCAAACGGTTGATACAGCCTGATCCCAGATTCGCCCGAGAGCAGTCGTTGCCAAGTCCTATCTAAATTAAGCCCTAAAGCAGAGACCAACCCCATACCCGTCACAACAACCTCAGTCATAGGGCGAGCTTACAAGGATTTTTCAAGCCACAGCTGCCGACCGCCCTGCCATCGCCAGGGTTGGCAACTAAATCCTTGGCGGATATAGAGATTTTTGGCAATTATATTTTTCTCATTCGTGTTCAACGCAATCAGTCGACATTGACGTTGACGAGCTTGTTCAATTGAAGCAGACAGCAACTGAGAACCCAATTTTTGTCTTCGCACCTCAGGTTGAACGTATAGATCTTCAAGCTTTGCTTCTAAGCCCAGAGACCATAAGGAATAGAAATACCGTATTTGCGTGTAAGCCAAGCCAGTCCCACCAGTATCCGTTGCCAGCATAAAATCGCACATCGGATCCTTCAGCAGCCTTTCCAAAGCCACCTGCAGAGGGTCTGAGTTGGATATTGGCACCTGTAAATGTTCATGAAATGCGATCAGTAACGCTAGCAGAGCGTCCAAGTCATCAAAACTGGCACGCCGAACTATCCTACCCATAGGGCATCCGTACAACTTATCGCTTCAGATTTTCGATTCCTGCCGTAACTTTTGCTGATTCTATGCGATCGCCCTGCTGAATCTGATCAACCACTTCCATCCCTTCAGTCACAGAACCAAAGACAGCATAATTCCCATCTAAGAAATCCACATCAGCAAGGGCAAAATAGAACTGAGCAGAAGCAGAATCAGGCGGTTGAGAACGGGCCATCGCCACAGCGCCCCGAGTATGTTTTAACTTCGGTGACGTGCTTACTTTTGCAGATTGGAAAGTTTTACTATAAATCGCCTGCTCGGCACCTTCAGGCAAAATCTCTAAAGGAATGTATCGAGGTTTCTTCGTTTCGGGATCAACATAACTGCCAGTACCCAAGCGTTGTACAGGAAAGCTGGGATCCTTACTTTGCGGATCTCCGCCTTGAACCACAAAAGGAGATGGCTGACGTACTACACGGTGAAAGGCAGTGTCGTCATAGACCCCTTTATCAACCAAATCAACGAAATTACCCGCAGTAACGGGCGCATCTTTACCTTTGATGGCTAAGGTGATCGTCTGTCCCTTCACCCGCAACACAACGGTTGCATCCCCTTGTAGCTGAGGAAGCTTAGCGAGAGGTGCAGTAGACTCTGTTCCAGGAATAGGAGAACGCTCAGACTCTGATATTTTTTCAGAAGCATCTTTTTTAGACGGACTAGTTGGCTGAGAAGAATCAGCAGAAGAAGAACTAGTCTCAGATACACTTGAGGAGTCGGAAGGCGCGCTACAAGCCATCAACAGTAGCACCAGCACTATTACCCACAAGGGTTTAAAAAAAGCAAAGAACTTAGTTAAGTGCGTCATAAAAAAACTGCCTAGAATACTGCTCGGAAATTACAACCCTTCCATCGGCACACCCAGAAAGCGAGCAATTTCAGCCGCCTGGTTCTCAATCGTGGAAAGGGGAAGGGGTTGTCCAGCCCGAGTCAGGGGAATATCATTTCGCCCCTTAATTCGGAGATAGATGATTCGTTGGGGATTTAACCCTTCCCGAATCTTGACCTGTACAGACTGGATAGTTTCTAAGGGATACGTCTGCTCAATCTTTCTATTTTTACCTGGGCGCCCCCAGCGAAATAACCGAAACTGACCAACATCCTGATTGAATTCATTAAATCCAGCCCCCACATTCCAACTGATAGTCAACCATAAATAAATGGCTAGCAGCAGCCCACAGGTTCCATAGAAGCTAAGTGCAATGCCTTGAGGGATAAAAAGAAGATCCACTGCATTACCCGTTGGCAGCAAATCGACTTTAAAATAGCTCGACAGACCAGCCAAGAAGAAACCAACACCACCAATGGAGACCATTGTGGCAATTAAATAATTGCTAAACCTGCGAGTACCAACGACTTCGTAACGCAAGGTTGGCTTGTCTAATATCTTTTGTGTGGTCATGACCCGATTAAGTACTTGAGATTACGATGGATGACGATCAATGCTGATATATGAGTATAAGCTGCCCAGCCCATCAGTGATGAGTTTGCAATTTATCCTTCCCAGCCCAAATTTTCAATCCTATCGAAGAACTTCACCACTAGTGCTCTCAATCACCTAATGGCACACGCTTTACATTTTGTAAGGACTTTATCAACATAGTCCGAGAATCGTTAATGTGTGAAGTTTTATTGCAGCAAACTCAAATAACTTTATTTCTTTTAAGGCAGAGTGACCTACCAGTCACAATTTGTATCAAACCCTAAAAAGTCTTTGGTTGAGGTCTGTAAAGTTCCAGCATCAAAATGATGCTCAGAGTTGCTAAACCGCTATGGATCTGTCTTTGTAGCCGCTACATTTTCTGGCAAATCTCTGTTACATTTAGTGAATGATCTCTATAACATTTGGTTATGAAGAGGTGTAGGTTGAGGTTCTAGGGC
>NZ_JANQOY010000054.1 GCF_028285565.1 Acaryochloris sp. IP29b_bin.148 | reverse complement strand
GAGCTGGAGATACGTCATTTGCAGCCCATCTTTTTTCTTGTCTACCTGATTATTAGCTAAAGAAGCAAGGGGTCCACCGGGCATGTCGCCCCTCCAGGTTGCTGACTCAATACCCCAGCGACACTTTCCATCGCAAAGGCGACGCCATCAATAAAATAGGAGGCTAGGGTCACCACCTGTAACAGTAATGTATTCGTAGATAACACCACTGTACCCAGGCCAGAACTCAAGTTAGTAAACACGGCAAACGTGGAGATCAAAGCAAAGGTCCGCACCAAGATGTCACGATTGAAGGTCCAGGTTTGTCGAAGGGCTTTCAATTGCAGTATCTGGGACCCAACCCTTCGGAGCTGTGACCAAGCAACCTCTTGACGAACCAAGAGGAATCCCACGGCTAGCATTAGATATTGACTCAGCGCTGTGGCTGCCCCTGCCCCCGTACTTTGCCATCCCCACTGAACAATAAAGAGGTAATTCAACCCAACATTAGTAAAGTTATTGACCCCAGACAGCAGTAAGACTTTCCGGCTTTGGGCTCGCCCTAAATACCAGCCCACTACAACAAAATTAAGCAATGTCGCGGGGGCTCCCCAGATCAAAGCATCAAAATAAGCCTGTCCTGCAGCTTTGACTTCCGGCGTTGCACTGAGTAAGCCAAATCCCACCCTGCGGATAGGCCATTGCAATAACAGAATGCCCAACCCTACTCCTAAGGCCACGGCTCCATTGCGAAGTCCCACTAACAGCATAGCTTCCGAGTCCTGCCGACCCATCGCCTGAGCCGTTAGTCCAGTCGTTCCCATCCTTAGAAAGCCAAAGGTCCAATAGAGATAATTAAATAACACCGTGGCCAAGGCAACCCCAGCCAAATACCACAGTTCATCCAGATGTCCCAAGAACGCCACATCAAAGAGTCCAGCCAGAGGCACCATTAAGTTGGACAAAACATTGATGGCAGCCAGCCGGAAAAAAGATCTCAGATTAGGGTCAACGGAGGGTTGTGCAGTCATGGCAAGAGCGTAGCAGTCTGATGCCCAGTGAAACAGTGGAGACGTAAAAACTACTGGGCTTTCTCACTGGTCGGTAAATCCGGTTTCGTCAACCACCAAGCCCAAGCAATCAAGACGCCTTGGAATGGCAGTCTCAGCCAATAGGCCACGAGATTATGGGGCAGTCCATCAATGACGAGATCGTTAACTGCCATATTGAGATTGGCAGGGAATACGGCAATAAACAGAAGAATCAACCCCCAAGCGGCCGCTCGACTGACGAAGGGAATGAGTAACCCCACACCGCCCAGAATTTCAAAGAAGCCGCTAATATAGACCAATTCCAAGGGGTAAGGCAGAACGGTCGGCATCATTTGGACAAAAGGATGGGGCGTCAGCCAGTGGAAGGTTCCCGCCGTGATCACCCCTAAGGCTAAAAACAGGCGAGCAATGGTTTTGTTCATGCTAGGGTTCAACTAAGATTTCGAGCTTGTTCTTCAACCGTATACCCATCGTTTCCGGAAAAGCACGGTCCCATGCCTAAATCCTCCCCCTTTGTTAGTTCAGTCTTGGCGCGTTTTAACCAATTTGCGCCAGTGACGGCTCGCGCGATGTTTGGAGGACATGGCCTGTATGTTGAAGGGGTCATGTTCGCCTTGATTGCAGATGAACAGGTTTATCTCAAAGCCGATGCTCAAAATCAGGCATTTTTTCAGGAGGCAGGCAGTACGCCTTTTGTTTACGACCTTAAGAACAAACCTGTCACGATGTCCTACTTTCTGCTGCCCAAGGCTATTTACGAGGATTTTGAACAACTTCAGGTATGGTTGGACTCCGCAATAGAAGCCGCCCGTCGCAATCAGGCCAAGAAAAAGGCGAAGCCCCGTCGCTAATTTATGGCTTCAAAATCGTCTTCTCGCAGCTTGGCTGTTCCGTCTGTTTGTAGCACCCACAGCTCTTTATGAATCACTCCCTTAGCGTTATTCATTTTCCAGCCAGAGGTGAGCACCGCCTGGGTCGAATCAATCACCTCAATCTGGGGATCTAGATATTCGACATCTGTAAATCCATCCGCAATCAGCTTTTCCCAAAAGGCGTGAATTTCAGCGGTGCCGTGAAAGGTGCCAAAGGGCCGAGCATGCATAATCGCAGTTGGCTCATATTGGGCCGCACAGAGAGCTGCATTGCCAGCATTAAAAGCAGACTGCCATTGTTGGCTCGCAGTGGTGGCTGCGGCGAGTACGGTATTCTTCTGGTCTTGACTCAACATAGTTTAGAAAGTCTAGGTGTCCAAAAACAGGGGCCACAGGCAATCTCTAGGACTTTTTTACCCGCAACAAGCCGCCTGAGACGATCGATCACGCCTGAGAGTTGGGCGACCCTCTCTGGTTGTTCATATCCCATTGAGGCATCGTACTCCGCAGCTCTATGACGGTAGTAGACCTGCATCTCTTGAATCAGATCGAATATTTTAGACATTAAAGCATCACGCCCAGTCCAAACCCCGATCTTAGCAGCCTAGATTAGCGATCGACGGAGCCCATAATCACGTCAATACTGCCGAGGATGGCGACGATATCTGCCACTTTCATGCCCTTAAGCAACTGAGGGAGCACCTGCAAATTATTAAAATCAGGGGCGCGAATCTTCCAGCGCCAAGGGAAGACATTCTCATCCCCGATCAGATAAATGCCCAGCTCTCCTTTACCCGTCTCAACGCGGGAATAGAGTTCGCCTTCTGGAATTTTAAAGGTGGGAGCGAGTTTCTTGCCCAGGAACTGATATTCAAAGGAATTCCATTCGGACTTGCGCCCTTCCATCATCCGCTTCGCTTCTAGGTTCTCGTAGGGACCACCCGGCAAATGCTCCAGCGCCTGCCGAATGATTTTGACCGACTCACGCATCTCGCGCATGCGGACATAATAGCGAGCCAGGCAATCGCCCTTCGTTTCCCAGTGAACCTCCCAGTCAAAGTCGTCATAGCACTCATAGTGATCCACACGACGCAGATCCCACTTGACACCAGAGGCCCGCAGCATTGGACCCGAAAGACCCCAATTAATGGCATCTTCGCGGTTAATAGTACCCACGCCATCTAAACGACGGATAAAGATGGGATTATTTGTGATCAGGCGCTCATACTCATCCACCTTGGGCATAAAGTAATCACAAAAATCGAGACACTTCGACACCCAACCATAGGTGAGATCTGCTGCGACCCCGCCCATACGAAAGTAGTTGTTATTGATGAAGCGCATCCCACTGACTGCTTCAAACAAGTCATAAATCATTTCCCGTTCCCGGAAAATGTAGAAGAAAGGAGTTTGGGCACCCACATCCGCCAGAAAAGGACCCAACCAGAGCAGGTGATTGGCAATCCGATTCAATTCCAGCATGATCACCCGGATATAGCTGGCCCGTTTGGGCACCTTAATATTCGCCAACTGCTCAGGGGCATTTACCGTAATCGCTTCATTAAACATGCCCGCCGCATAGTCCCAACGGCTCACATACGGGACGAACATAATGTTCGACCGATTCTCTGCAATCTTTTCCATGCCGCGATGGAGATAGCCAATCACCGGTTCACAATCGACAACGTTTTCGCCATCAAGGGTGACCATCAACCTCAAAACCC
The DNA here is from genome assembly GCF_028285565.1 of Acaryochloris sp. IP29b_bin.148. GTDB lineage: Bacteria > Cyanobacteriota > Cyanobacteriia > Thermosynechococcales > Thermosynechococcaceae > Acaryochloris. Next base: position 11,575 of record NZ_JANQOY010000054.1, on the reverse strand, counting down.
CGTGCATCGAAGGGTGCTGAGGTCCCATGTTGATGACCATGGGTTCGGTACGGGTTTCAATAGTTGGCATATCGCGAACGGTTCCTCTCAAGAAAACGACTACAACCCAAAGCAGTTGGAGTCTGCGGATTCAATATAGTTGGGCATTGCCACTGGAGCAAGCCGAATCAGGGTATCCCCATACCTATGGTACAGATCTCTATTCCAGGAATTCAAATCTTTTTGTGGAGAGGGGCATATTATTGAGGCAGTAGCGAGTGAACACCTGCTTTAAAGTTCAACTCTCACTCATAATCTGCGGGACTTTGAAATAGTCATCTTCCTGATCCGGGGCACAGGCAAAAATTGCCTCCAGATCTGGATAGGAACTCAGGTCATCGGTGCGGGTGACATTGCTGACGTCAATGGCCCGAGTGGTCGGCTCCACCGCCTCCACATCCAGCTCACTGAGCTGCTCAAAGTAATCGAGAATATCTCCCAGCTGTGTGGTGAATTGCTCAGCCTCTGCGTCCGTTAAGGTTAAACGGGCCAGATGGGCTACTTTATCAACTTCTGAACGTTCTAACACGGACTTGCTCCAAAATCAGGCGAGCTGCAAGATCTTGATTGTCTCACAGCTCATTCAGGTTTATTGCGGCAAATGCTGGCGATGATTGACCAGTCAAACATCTTAGATCGCAGGGGATTAGCCCACGCCAACTCTACCCGTTGTTTTCAGCCAGTTTTGGACTTCACTATAGTTATTCGGCGCAATTTTAATGGCTCGTTTCCAAAAGTCGGCCGCCAAATCAAAAAATCGCTCTGCTTCGTCGAGTTCGTTGGCTTCTTCAGCCTGTTCTCCTTTGAAATGGAGAATCACACCCGTGTTGTAGAGCGCCTGAACTAAGTTTGGGTTTAATTCCAGCGATTGATGATAGTAATCCAAGGCTTTATCGTGATCACCGTTATTGGCAAAAATTAAGCCCATGTTGTAGAGGATATAACTCTTGTCAAAGGGATCTTCTTCCAGGGCCAGGGCTTCGGTATAGTTTCCCAGCGCTTTTGCATAGTTGCCGTCTACCTGTGCTGCCATCCCGGACCGATAGTATTTGAAAGCATCCTTAGACTTTTGATCCGTGGGGATCACTTTCATGACGACATCGGACATTGCGGAAAAAGCTTTATCTATAAAATTGTCGCTAGGCATAATGACTTCAACTGTTGTAAGACTCAGGCGAAATGAACAATCGCATTTTAAAAGCGTTTGTATTTCAGTTTAGCAGTAGTCTTTCGGTTCTATGGAGGGCCGTTAACCGTACTTAGCACCTCCATCAATGTCTAGAATCGGTCACTGTAGCTGCAGGCCTGTGAGCCATAAAGACAGAAAGTTGTTGAGGCAATGCATCGACAGGGGAATAAACAAGGAATGGGTTCGCCAGCGGGCCATGCCAAATAAGAGACCAAAACAGACAATTTGGCTGATCACCAAAGGACCATATTGCACGTGCAAAACAGCCCAGCCCAAGGCAGTGATCACAATGGCCCCTCTAGGACCCAGGCGCGAAGACTGTAGCCCCTGAAAAAGAAAGCCGCGAAACAGCAACTCTTCGAATAGGGGCGCAACCCCGACAATAGCAAGATAGAGTAGTAGGGGACTGTGAGCGGTTTGGTAGATTTGGGTGGTAAAGGTTTCTTGATGCTTAAACGCTCGGAGAATCGCGTCGGAGAATTGCATCAACGCCAGTAATAGCCCGTTCCAGATCAGCCAAGACGTCCATCTTGGTTTTCTGAGCGCTAGATATTGGTGGACGGTCAAAGCCGGGCGCACTTTTAGCACTGTGTAAATCAGGCCACTGCAGCCGAGGCCAGCCAAAATGGTGGCGATGGACAAAACCAAACCATTAGTTTCGAGGGATTGAGCAATCTCTTGAGGATCGAGCGCGGGATTTTGGGCAAGCTCAATCGTGATAAAAAAGAGTGCGATCGCAGTACTGATACTGAGAAAAACACCCAAAATCACCAGCGTCAAGCCCACGGTTTCCCATCCGCTCCAGGGCTGAATCGCCTTTGTTTCGGACTGTTTCACGCGTGTCGGTTCAGAAGAGTCGTCACTGCTGTCAAACGGCAGTGAATGGTCTGACGGTTTGACCACAGGGTAGCATTGAACCTTGCAGCTAGAGGAATAAGCGTCCTGCTAGCTGATACTCCGTGCCGACCATGCTTAAGCGGCTTGATAGGGTTGCTCTCGTTCAACTGTTTCAACGATTGGCTGCTCTTCTGGGTTTAAGCTGTACCAAGCCGATTGGGTCCAAACCTGATAGTCTCTATCATCCTCGGTGGGAGTTACTTTGAGACGATAGGGGGCACCAATGGCGATGCTATCGTTATCTTGAGAATGAATCCAGCTAGCGACCCAGTGGGTAATCCCTTCCAGTTCTTCGGGTAAGACCGTTAGGTTTAAGCTCCAAGCTTGATTAAGATTCAGTCCAGTTTTCTTGTGGACGGTCTTGGTATTGGTCATCACAGCACTGGGCGGATTGATGGTAATGCGCAGTGTTAAGGGACGATTAGGGAAAAGAGCGTCGGGAGCGGTATGAGCCGTCACACTGAGATAATTGAAGCGCTGTTGATCATCAACCCAAGATGCGATCGCAGCTAAGGAAGGGCTAAAAACAAGAGAATTGTCCTTCGTCACCGATACGTCTCGTTTCATGGCCGCCGCGAACTGAGCATAAAAGGTTTCGCGAAGTTGAACAAGGATTTGCTTAGCGTCTGGAGTCATTGGGAGTTGCCCTCCTGGCAAAAGATATAGCAATAGAGAATGAACTAATGTCAGTTACTCGACCGTGGAATTCCTCTTGGCGATATCACCCACATGGCATTAAACCCACGGATGAATTTAACCCATAAGGTCATATTCTTGTATTGCCCATTTCTGAGCTGTAACGTACATCAACCGTATTCGTGATCATAAACACTTAACAAATGTGATCTAGATCAAGGAAAGAATAAGCCGTTCACTTCCCTTTTGGGGTAAGCATTTCACAGTATGCTTCGGTTAAGAATTAAGCAAAAAGAAACGTTAATTCAGCACAATTGTTCATGCTATTTTTAGTAATTCAAAAAAGAATATATCGGAATTGCACAACCGTATAATCACGGAATATTTATCAGATATTTAGCTAGCGCTCAGGTCCTCCGCCTGCTAGCCAGATAGACTCAGTAAAACTACCGTTTTGCTCACTAGGGTAGACCCGCCAAGATAAGAGTACGCAATTACACGGAAATGACCAGAGGTTGATAAACAGGCTTCCTCGTCTAACCTTAAGGATGAAAGACCATTCCCCGCTCTTACCCTTAAACGCAGACTGTTTTGAGCCCGTTTATCAGCCTAGCAAGAGTGATTTCGATCACAGATAAGCTTGACTCAACGCACTGCCGAGGCACTATCGGATCACTGATTTCCCAGACATTCGAACTGAAGATTAAGTAAGTGGTAGTGAGATTTTAAAAATGAAACGGTTTCCCTCTATTTCCAAATTTTTAGGTTCATTCAATGCAGCAATTGCCTTCAGTGGTGCCCTAGTCTTAAGCAGCACCAGTCTTACCGTTGCTGAGCCCATCTTTCAACAATCCAAGGCTGCCGATTCTACCAATCTTGCTTCTCTGGCAGACGGCACTTATTTATATGGTGATGTGGCCGAGGCCAATCAAGTGGGCCAAGGCTACGTTGTGTTCAAAAAACAGGGTCAAAGCGTCACGGGTGCCTTTTATTATCCACAATCAGAGTTTAGTTGCTTTACAGGTACCGTTCACAATCAGCGTTTAGAGGTCTTGTCCTTGGGCCTACCGCATGAAAACGCCATTGACGTGGAAGTCCCTCTCACCCAAATGCACCGCATTGAGGCCGTCAGCAGTAGTGAGCAGGACAGCTTGCACAACTGCCAACAAGCTGTGGCAGCCTACCAACAGCAGCAGAAAATTGCGGCCCCCGTCACGCACTGGATTGCACCTTAGGTAGACGAATCGCCTAGCTGTATGTTCGCATCATTAAAGGAAGGGGTTGTGAATCGTCCGATCAAACGCCACAGCAGAAAAAGTGGTCTCCTTGAGGGGCGAACCAGCGACCCACGTGGATTGCCTTGGCGGGCGATCTTAACGCTCAGGCATGTAATGATTCGCTGACATGGACTATAAATCGAGGATATTGTCAATTTAATTACAACATTTATTTATATTATCGTTACACTAATACTCATAACGCACATGCTTGATAATTACGGAGTCTGTCATTATGAGTACTCAAGAACAAACCTTTGGATTCACTAGCTTTGCTGAAACCCTTAGCGGTCGTATGGCAATGTTGGGGTTCTCCTTGGCCGTCATTACTGAAGTTCTAACGGGACAAGGTATCGTCGGTCAGCTTGCGGCTTTATGGAGCTTTTAGCGACTTGCCGCATTCTTAACCGCATCGTAATTGAGTAGAATAGTTCGCGCATCTAGACCCCGGCAACGCTGGGGTCTTTCTCATTTAGGGTTCATCTAGGGCGATCGCTCCACCCGAATAATGTTTTCGGTGACACTCTCAAAGGTGTCGTCATGGCTAATCACAAATAGTTGATGAAAGGACTTGAGATGGCCTAGGGCTTCAGCCAATTGCCGACGACGGGGTTCATCCATATTAGTGGTGGGTTCATCGAAAAAGGCGATATTAATATCGACTAAGACTTTGAGCAGCGCTAGACGCACGGCTAGGGCTGCACACATTTGTTCTCCCCCAGATAGACTCTTAAAGCTACGCCAATGGCCCTGTTCTTGTACCTGAATTTCATAATCTTCCGTCCATTGCAGGGCCACATCTGGACGATTGAGCAGTTCTCGATACAGGCGATCGGCTTCCCAAGAGATTTCAGTCAGATAAAACTTCGTAATCCGAGGACCACTCTGCTTGTAAATGGTGCGAGCATCCGTAATCAATTGAAAGACTTGGCGCTTGTCTGCCAAGTCACCAAGGGCTTGATCGCGTTCCTGGGCAAGGGCCTGCTGAGCTTGCAGCTGCTGTTCGAGCGTATGGAGTTGCGCTTGTTGCGGTGCTAGTCCACCTTGTAATTGATCATGCTGACGTTGCAACTGCTCATAGGTCTGGCTGAGGTCTGCCAGCCGCTCAGGATTATGGTTTTGAGACTGCTGCTGCCACTGTGCCTGAGCATCAGTCAATTGTTCTTGCAGTTGGGTTTGGTCTGCGATCGCACCCCGACGTTGCTGATCTAACTCCTTAAACGCATTGGCCTGATTACGATGGCGTAAATAGAGCTGATAGATCGCTTGGTGGTCTTGTTGAATTTGCTGTTGAGCTTCGACCTGGGCGTCTAGATCGCCTAAGGCTTGGACCTGCGCTTCGATCTGTTCTAAGGACTGCTGGTGAGTTTGGCAGGTTTGTTCTAAGCGGGCAATTTCCGCTTCTAGCTGGCTCGCCCCTTGCAGTTGCTGGTTCAACACGCGGATATGACCTTGCGGATCCGCTAAGGCCGATAGCTGGGCATTCAGGTCTGCCAACTGGCGCTGGAGGTGAGGTTCTTGTTTCAGGGTGGCTTGGATGCGATCGCACTCCTGTTGCAAAGCCGCCATCTCTTGGTCTAGCTCCGCTTGCTGCTGCTGTTTAACCTCTAAGGTGAGCCACTGCTGCTGAGCTGCCTGGGCTGCCTTCAGTTGAGTCTTCTGCTGTTTAAGCTGTTGCTGTAGCTGGGTCACCATTTGCGGATCGATCAAGTCGGCAAAGGCCGTTTGGATCCGGCGCACAATCTCGTCCGTCAGCGCCGCCCCTTGGTCCAAAATTTGGGCCAGCTGAGTTTGCTTGGACTTTGCCAACGATAGGCTGCGAAGCAGTGCTTGCGCTTTTTGGACCTGCTGCTGATAGCATTGCTGCTGCGGTTCCACTTGGGCCATCAAGGCCTGTAACTCGGAGGCAAACTGCTGGGCCGCTGCAATCCGTCCCAGTCGCTCCTGAATCTGTTGGCATTGATGGTCAAGATCAGGGATAGTCTGGACCTGCGGTTCTAAGGCGACTAATTGGGCAATGGCTTTGCTAAGGGTATCCCGGCTATGCTGACGTTTGTGTAATTGCTGCTGTAGGCGTTGGGACTGTTGCTGATCGGCGGCTAAGGTTTGCAGCGTTTGCTGGCAAGCCGTCTTATCTTGTTCGAGTTGCTGTTGCTGAGGAACCTGTTGTTGCCAGGTTTTAAGTTCCTCATGCATTTTGGCAAAGGTCGCCAACTGTCCCTGCTGCTGAGACTGAGCCACCTGCTGATCGCGCAGTTGGGTGTGGATGCGATCGCGATCCTGCATCAACCGCTGCCGTTGCTTCTGCTGTTGCGATAAGGTTTTGAGCGCTTCTTGAGCTTGTTGGTAGGCCTGAAACTGAGGCCGATGCTGACGGCAAATCTGAACCGCTTGCTCAGCCTGCTGCCAGTTTTGCTCTAGAAGCTGGAGGATTTCCTGCTTACTGGTCCATTGGGTTTGCAACTGCTGAACCTGTTTTTCTATGGTCTGGAGCTGTTGAGCCTGGGCCTTCAACGTCTGGAGTTCCGTCTGGATTTCCGCCCTTTGCCCCGCCATCTGTGTGATTTGAGTTTGGTGCTGGACTAGGGTGGCGGCCAATTCAGCCTGTTGTTGTTGCAGCCGTTCCCATCCCTCGAGTTGCTGGTCATAGGTCCGCAAACGCTGCTCTAATTGCTCGACTTGCGCCCGAGCATAGGTTTCTAAATCGCGACTCTGATCATAGGCTTGCTTATACTCTTCGACTTTCAAAATCGGATCGAATACCCGCTTGCGATCGCTCACTGACTTCAGAAAGTCCACGGTAAAGGTTCCTTGAGGAATCCCAATCGTTTCGGCAAACAACTTGGCCAGTTCCGTATGGACACCCACACCCAAATGTTCACACAGCCAGCAGCGCACATCCTCCAGCTTTTTTAACTCCAGTTTGCGATGGAGTTGTGGATCGTGAACTTCATAGCCTCGGCTGGTACAGCGACGCACCTCATAAACACGCCCATCTAGGTGAGACACAAAGCTAACGATCGCTTGAGCACTTTTGGCACCCACACTAATCAGTTCAGCCCGTTTATAGTCACTGTGATCGAACAGGACCCAGGCAATAGCTTCTAAGATGCTGGTTTTGCCCGAGCCATTTTCACCACAAATCGCATTGGCACCCGGGCGAAATTCATAGTAGCGATCGCGATGGGCCTTAAAGTTTTTCAAGGTAACGGAGAGAACTTCCATCCGACGGGATGTTGCACCTCTTGGAAATGAGCGTTCACATCATTATTACGGTTTTCTATGCCGTTGGCTTTAAACTGATCCGTCGGCTATCGGCTGACCGATTTCGCCGCAGTACAGGCGACACGAAAACCGATATGACTACTCTGCTCAGAGGCCGCCTCCCAAATCCGGGCAGCAGAACGGCAGCTTGCAGCTTGGGCATTCCAGGCCCCACCCCTGAGGACACAGGCAAAGAAATATTGATCTTGCCAGACGCTACCATCACTGGGGGCATCGGCATAATTACCATGCCAATGATCGGCACACCATTCCCAAACATTGCCATGCATATCGTATAACCCAAAAGGATTGGCGGGAAATTTGCCGACCACGATCGTTTGCTGACGATAGTTACCTGTGGGTCCCTTCTCATAGGCTGTGGTGCCATCATAATTGGCAAGGTCTGGCGTCAGCGTTTCGCCAAAGGCAAAGGGCATTTGCTGACCCGCTCGACAGGCGTATTCCCAGGCCGCTTCACTGGGTAGGTGATAGTCCTTGCCTGTTAACTGGGATAGACGATTGCAGAATTCCACCGCATCAAACCAAGAGACTCCTTCCACAGGACGATCCTCCCCTGCAAAGGTTGAGGGTTGTGTGTCTAGCTCGCGTTTGACGGTGGGTAATGCTGCCACAATCCGCCATTGGGCTTGAGTCACGGGAAATTTGCCCAGGAAAAATTCGGGTACTGTCACTGGATGTTGAGGATCTTCAGCAGCCTGTCGGTGGGGCTCATGAGCAGGAGAACCCATCGAAAATTGGCCTGCCGGAATATGAACCAAATCAAGGCTGATCTCCTTATCTAAAGTGACTCGGAGATAGTGAATGGACGGATGCTGACGCTCCACGATGTTGCCATGAGCGTCCACCTGCACCACTTCAGAGGGAAAAATCGGTAGGGTTGGTTTGAGTTTGCGGGGTGATGGGGCTGGCGAGGGGCTGGCGGGCACTGGCTTAGCAGGTGGTTTTTCCGGAGGAGGAGGCGGAGAGGGGGCGGGACGCGACGGGTTTTTTATCCGGGTGCGTACTTCTCGGAGCACCTCTAGGGCCGAGGTATATCGGGCCGAGACATCAGTTTGCAGTAATCGTTTGAGGATGGCTTGTAGGGCTGGATTAAGTGGCTCAGGCAGATGCTCCTGCCAATTATCGACCCACACCTCTCCCTCTTTCAGGGGCAGTGCATGGGGGGCAACACCCGTCAGTAAATGAATACAGCTGGCACCTAAACTATACAAGTCGCTCCCGGGCAAGCTTTTATCCACTGAAAACAGTTCTGGCGGGGCATAACTGACCTGTGCGCGTACACTGTCTGTTTGCTGCAAATCGGATAAATTGACTTGCTGGGAGACACAAAACCCCACCAAAATCAACTTGCCATCTCGATGCTGACGCATAATATGCGCAGGTTTAAGATCGCGATGAATCACCCCTTGGTCATGGATCGTCTGTAATACAGGCAATAGTTCTAGCAACAATGCTTGAACTTGATGTTCGGAGAAGGGGCCTTGGTTCTCAACCGTTTGCTGTAAATCTTGGCCATCAATATATTCCTGTACGAGATAGGGAATATGGTCTTCTTCAAAATAAGCCAAGATGCTGGGAATATGTTGGTTCTTTTTAAGACGCCGCAGTTGCTCCGCCTCTTGCAAAAAGGGTTCAACAACGGTTTGGCTCGCGCCTGTTCCCCGAGTTTGACAGATCAGTTGCTTAACCACACAAAGTTCATGCAGGTTATCCCGGTCTTCTGCCAGATATGTATTGCCAAACATACCTCGCCCCAAGAGGCGCATCATCTTAAAGCGCTGCCGTAACGGCACGATTCGTGTACCGCACTGCTGACAGAACTTATTTATATCTGGGTTAAGAGGTTTCTCGCACTTGGGATTGAGACAACAAACCATAAGGCAGTCAATAGGTGAACATGATGTTGATTGTGAAACCCCCAAAAAAGATATCTTTCTTGAACCTGCAATGCTGAAACTTCAACGCGAGTCAAAGGTGAAGTGTGGAAGCTATTTCAATCTATTCGCAATGCTCAATGATGCATAGGTGCGTCGTCATCATACTTAAATTATCTCTTCATTATTGACTAGATGCCAGTACTTGTGTCTTTAGTATCTAAATTTAACAGCATGAGCGACGTATTTCTGGAAGAATATGCTCGAAATTTAGCGATAAATTGGTATGAAGCGCCTTTAGCTTAGAGCAATAAACGAACTGAGTGCTATCTGCACAATCAGTATATTTCTTCCATTGACCCGAAATTCTTCATCTGGGTCAGCATTGCTCTGTGCTCGAGTCCATTGCGGAGAACAGCATGACACTCCCCGTGAAGTTCCAAGAATTGCTGAGTGCTACATTTTGAAATTCCTGCATACGGGCTGTCAGTGGAAACAGCTGCCCATTGAAAAAATGTAGGCATCGCGCTCGGGTCTACTTTTCGCGTACAACCGGAGTATGTACCGACTGCCATCACGTCAGGGTCATTTTGTAATGGAGGGTTAGATGTTGGCCAACGGACTCCAAAGATCAGCAGATTAATTCAGGACTGAGCGATTGATAGGGGTGGCGTCTATCTTGCATGCTATATCTCATGCCCCACTCATCCGGTTATTGGTAGGTTAGCAAAGCTGAACCGTTCACTCGTCAGGATATGATGGCAACGATAAACTTTTTATATCTTTTGACTGCTTGAATATAGTTTAAACTGAGTTCTTGAGAAGATTACTATCCCAGAACTTGCGTGGACTAAGCCGGATGACATGGTTCGCGCCAAGTCATGTCAAGGAAGTTCAGTCGTGAAAAAGCTAGTTCGTGGTCTCCAAGAGTTTAAGCAAAGCTACGTTGCTGAGCATCAAGAACTCTTAGAAGAACTCTCTCACGGTCAAAAACCCCGTGTCTTATTTATCTCCTGCTCTGATTCGCGGGTTGACCCCAATCTGATTACCCAAACGGATGTGGGGGAATTGTTTGTGATTCGGAATGCCGGGAATATTGTGCCGCCCTATGGCGCGGCCAATGGCGGCGAAGGCGGCACGATTGAATATGCCATTGCTGCTCTAGAGATCGATCAAGTGGTGATCTGCGGCCACTCCCACTGTGGGGCAATGAAAGGGCTGATGAAGCTGAATAAGCTGCAAGCAGATATGCCCTTGGTTTATGACTGGTTACAACATGCCGAAACAACGCGACGAGTGGTTGCAGAGAACTATCCAGAATCGCAAGATGAAGAGCGGGTTGAAATTTTAGTGGCGGAAAATGTCTTGGTCCAGATTGATAATCTGAAGACATATCCGATTGTGCGATCGCGCCTCTTGCAAGGCAAACTCCAGATCTATGGCTGGATTTATCATATCGAGACAGGTGAAGTCCTGGCCTATGACGAGCAAACCCACACCTATATTCCCCCTCAGAGTCAATTGGTGGAGAAGCCTCACAGTCTCCCTTCTCGACTTGAACAATATCTGATTAGCACCCATGCACCGCCTGTGGCTTGTGAAGTACCAGCGCCTCGCTTACAGTCGGCTTCCTCCGCAGTGGCTGTTGATGAATCACGGGTTGATCCGATGCGATCGCAATTAAATGCACTATTACGAAAGTCGCCTGATTCCTGGACTGAGGTGGAAGCGTCGATGCGATCGATGAGCCAATTATTGGAAGATGCGCGGCATCAGGGCATGAGTGCGAATGAGGCCCAAAATTATCACCATCGATTTTCAGAGCAAATTCCCCTCTGGTTAAGGCAAATGGGATAGCGGATAGTGACTAAGATCAAGGTATTTATCGGAAAACAGCCATGACCACTTGTATGCCATCCGTTACGGAAGATCAGCGCGTGATCCTCTCAAGTGTGTCTTGGCAGCAGTACGACGGGTTGTTATCGACGTTGGGGGATTATCCTGGACTCCGTTTACTGTACTTGCAGGGAAATCTAGAAATTTTTATGCCTTCGCCTGAACATGAAATGCTGAAGAAGGTGATTGCTCGTTTGCTAGAGCGGTATGCGGAGGAAGTGGATATTCCGCTGCATGGATATGGATCGACGACGTTTCGGCTGGAGGCGAAGGCGATAGGGTTGGAACCGGATGAGTGTTATTGCGTGCAGGAGTTGAAGGATTTGCCTGATTTTGCAATTGAGGTGAATTTGACCAGTGGCGGGGTGGATAAGCTAGCGATTTATAGCAATCCTATGTAGCTCGTGAGAATCTACCATATTTGAATAACTTGGGAAAGTTGACTATTTGGCGGTGGATTTCAAGTTCGAAGAGGTAGGTGA
>NZ_JANQOY010000014.1 GCF_028285565.1 Acaryochloris sp. IP29b_bin.148 | reverse complement strand
ACGATTCTCCCTCATCCCCAATCAGTGAATTGAATCGGATTCCTGTCCCTACCTTAGAAGTAGATGAGCCGTCTCTGGGCCATACACTGGATGCTCTAGAGCAGCAAACTATCACGATTGGCCAACAGATGATGCGTCATTTGTTATGCCTTCATTGGGATCTACTCGGGAGCATGTCACCTTTGCATGCCAATTAAGTCATTGAGATAAGCACACCGATGTGCAAGCACTTGTGGAACATTGCTTTCATTCCACTGCGCCCCTGAAATTTTGACTCTGCGACTAATCTGTTTGATAGCAGATTCCACAGCCCCCGACCCAATGGAGCAAATTTGCTCACTCTGGTAATAGTCATAATTGACGATCCGATGACGATGTTTACGAACATAGTTGCAAAAGACCTGAGCTTGCTTTTTTCTCAAAGGTTCAAACAGAGCCAAGGTTTCATCAACCTTCCCCTGCCATAAGAACTGCTCAGCCTGGTGCAGACGTTTGAGGGACCCACCGACCTTATGAAGATTTTCCACCAGATGTTACCAGTCCAGAATCTCTCGTCGTTGTTCAGGTATGCTCAACTGACGAATGATGTTCCAAATGCCATCATGACCATCCCCTAAGCAAATCACTGGGGAGGCTAACGGTTGCTGGTGAGTCCACTCAATTAGCCGAGCATTATTGTGATAATCCGCTATGAGTCCCACATCTGTTGCCAGCGTTTTATAGTCTTTCCACTGGCAAGGTTGTCCTGCAGGGGTGCGAATGCGCACTTTGCCACCATCGACACTCACTTCGGTTAAAGCTTCGTGGGCCTGGGGAGAAGGAAACTGTTGCTGATAGACCAATCGTTGCTGGGTTTTGGCTGGAACCTGAATCCCCGTTAAATAAGCCACATCTTTAGCGGCTTGGGCATAGGAGACATTGGCACTGATACGCAAGCAACAATTCTCTAAATGAGGACTGATTTGACGATAAGGGGAAACGGTTAGATGCTGAGCCTGTTGAGTGGTAACGGTTAGGTCACCCAAGGTGCTTTTCAGTCGTCGGTTGCGGCCTGCTGCTGTGCCAGTAGCTGTGCGGATAAAAAATGACCGAGTTCGGGACTGACATGGGTCTGGATTTGTTGACGCACCGTCATCTCAATGCCTTCTAGCGTCTTCATGTTTTCTGGGTCGCTTTCTTCATACAGTAATTGGGCAATCGCATCAAGATGGACTTTGAGTTGAGCTGCTTTGTCTGAGTTCATTGATGAAGACTTCTGGGCAACACTGATATCCTGAACGATGTCAAAACAATCTGCAAAGGTGACATGCTCCCAACTATCTTTGTCAGCTTTATTAGCTAATTCTTTGAAAAAATTCTTTTCATGATTTTTAATCTAAAGAATTCTTTTAAGGTGAATTTACATGTATTTATTTTACTGATTCCAAATCTATACTTTTGTGTTAGTTGATCGGCTTTTTTGCTCACGATCATAAAGTTTGGATGCTTTAATGGAAAACTTATAGGTATTGAAGGGATATTGGCTAAAGATGTAATTTGAGTTGTGTGAGTGGCATCTTTCCCATGTCCAATATTTGTAACAAGATTCACATATGGCACTACACTTAAACCATTCTGTAACCAGCATGTAAAAAACCAACGATAGTCCCATCCAACATGTTGATTATTATGTACATTATTAAGTATTAGTTTCCAATATCTAAAGGCCTCTTCTTCGCTAAAAATATCTGACAGCCAATCATTATCCCTCACTTCGTCCCAATCGCTCATTTGATAGTCATAATAGCTCCATGCACGTCGCCATGATGCCCATCCCCAGCAATGGTGGTATTTAGAAAAAAAGTAACTGTATTGATCATTTCCTTTGACTTTATTTTTAAATAAAAAATTATTCCCAGAAATAGACATAATGCGCTTATCATCGCGATAATACTCCAGTAATTCCTCGCAGAATTGAAAAAAAGTATAATTTGGTAAGCAGTCATCTTCTAAGAAAATAGCTTCCTCCACTTTTTTAAATACCCAGTCAATTCCAGTTGCAATACGAATGCCTGGCCCTAAATTTATATCCGAAAAATTTTTTAGTACCTCACATTCCCAATCAACTGTGTCAATAATTTCACGGACTTTTGCACATTTTTCTGCTTCACCTACTTGATTTTGACGTGGTCCATCAGCTATTACTAAAAGCTGAGATGGCTGGACCTCTCGAATAGAGTTAAGTACTTTTTCTGTCGAATCAGGACGGTTAAAGACTAGAAAAACGACTGGAGTTTTCATGCTCGCTTAAATTAAATTTCAAGGTCAGTTCTTGGGTATCCTCGATGTTTGGCTGTAGGCAGGAGGAATTCTAGGAGCTCTCCTTATCACTTAAATATGATTGACGTATTGCTCTATGATGGCTATCGTTTGGTGATGACAGTCTACTCACAAATAACTTTCTTATGGAAGATTTGGATTCTCAAATATCTTCTTGGGTTTAGCACAAAAATACTCTACTTAAGTAGCTCAGGCTTGAAATTATAAACCATGTATCTATTTGTAAACTCGGGGAAAAGCCTTGCTGAAAAATACTTAGCGCTGTATTCACATTTCAATATCTAGCTATGTTTTTCTGCCCAAACCTACTTAGTAGCAGAGAGGGCATTGACAGGAATTATTTTGCGAATAAATAAAATTAAATTTAAATATCGACATAGTTAAGAAAACTAGACTTAACAAAAGGTGGAAACCAACTTTTAGATCGACAGCCAGCCCAATATTTTGGAGCTAAGAAAAATAAATTTGAGTGCTTTTGGCTAGCAAAGTAAGATCCCCACCAAGAAAAACTACTTGCAGACAGTATGCCACCTTCACATTGGGTCATAAGAGCAAAATCTTGAAAGCTAGAGAATTTTGAGATTACAGAGTTTTTTACACCACCAAAAATATCTTCTACATAATGAGGATCATCGGAAAGGAATACAAAAAATGGATTATGTATTTTTGACTTTATGATATCAATACATTTATAGTAATAGCTAGCCGGAAGGACAGCAGGGTTCTTCTTATTAGGCCATTTAATATAATCTCCTCTTCTAATGTGAATAAAAATACATTTATTTGAACAAGATTTTTCTCTCAAAAAAGCTTTAGCAAAATTTATTAAATCATGATTCATTTCTAATTGATTGGGAACTTCATCCCTGAAAGCAGATTCAAATTGAAAATATGATTCACCAATAAACTTAATATGACTCAATATTCCGATTTCGTGCTCTACTCTTGGAAAATTTCTTGGAAATCTAATTTCATAAATCCTATCAAAAATATACTTCTTTGATAAGAAATTAGCAGCCTTATAGATGAAGCGATAAAGGAGTCTCTCTATTGTAGAGCTATTCGAATTAATTATATTCGCTTCAGGATTATTAAATAATGCTTGAAATTCTTCAAATCCTATAAGCACTAATTTCTCATTCTTAGGACACATTGATCTAATGGCTGAATATTGAAATATTTGATTTCCTATTCGGCCAGATTCTCGAAAAATAAGCATAAGCTTTAACTTGATATCATAGATAATGCCTTTTTCTTAAGGCCAGAATATATTAGTTTTAGCCCTTTCTTTATGTCTGATCTATATGACTGATTTTTGTATTCTTCCCAATGCTTTGTATTTACCTGTTGGCAATAACTTTTGACTAGAGTTTTCGCATGTTCAGGAACTGCTACAATTACATCTTCAATAATAACTACGTATCGCTTAGAGGAGTATGACTGCAAACTTTCAATTACCGTACTGATATCTGGCCACTGATCAACATTGTGTGGAAGTGGTGGGGGCGATGTAAACAGTCTTGCATCATCGATAAGAATTACACTGTCAGTGCAGCGAGAATTGATGATATTTAACTCATCAAGCAAAGGGCACTCATCAACACTTCCAAAAGTTACTCCTCCACTCCAGTGTGCATCAAGCCAAAAAAGACTAGTTCCATTCAATTGTGGAATAATCTTGGCGAGTTCTTCTTTCGAATTGCCAAATCTAAAGTCAATATTATCAATGGCACCATGACTTTGAATAGCTTCATTATATAATTTTTGGGAAAATTCAATAGTGAAAATATTTTTAAATATAGAAGAAGCTCTGATAGCAGTTTCAGCTTTATAAGTGCCAGTTTCGATAAAGTTTTGGATTGAAAGTTCCATTTTTAGCTTTTCTAATAGCTCACATGGAGGTCCCATCCTTGTGATTCCCATATTTATATCCTTATTTGAGGTTGAAATTAATTATCTAATGGTTTTTTGAAGTGATAACATCCAGTTCCAAAGCCCGACTGCAATGAGTTTTGAAAGCTATTTCCATAGATATACTTTTTGTCAACAATAATAAACGGAGAAAAAAATTCGAGAATGTATTTCTCTGTAAATGCTCGATGAGCATTGAAGTAAGTTTTGTTGACATCATCTAATGGAACGGATATGTAAAGGTCTCCACCTGGTTTAATAACTCTCTTCAGTTCATCGGCAGCTTTCTCTGTGCCGCTAATGTCAAGCGGGTCACCATATCTACCAAGCCCTATATGTTCAATTACACACAAGCTAGAGAGTGACTCAACTGTTGAGTTTTCGTAGGGTAAACATAGAATCGATCCTTCTATAAAAGCAAGTGTATCAAGTGGTAAAGATAACGGCCGAATATCAACCATTGTTACTGGAATGGCTTTAGATAGAAGTGCTACAAACTTATGGTGAGAGCCAACATCTATATGGCAATTGGGCTTTGATTTTAGAATCCTTTCAAAAGCCCAAGCATCCTGATAAAAGTAAGTTGGCTCAATAACTGTTTGTTTTGTGTCTTCCCCTAAGCAAGGATAGAGGGTATCCAAAAGGCGATTTGAATCGTTAGACTGTAAAGATTGGTAGTTTTTATAACTTGCCCAGAATCTTTTCCATGCACAAAGTTGACCTAGAGTATTTTTATATAAACGTTTCGGTGAAAGTGATTGACGAATAGAGTATTTTAATATCCACCAAAATTCTTGGATCATTTGCATGGTCTAGCGATATGAATAGAAAATCTAGCGGTAGAGACATCTGAGCGTCCTGGGAATATAGGATCTTTTTCAACTACATTAGTAACGGTGTAATTAGCAGCTTTGAGATAAGATTCAAGCTCGTCTGGGTTGTTGCCCATGTCAAAGGTTGTCTGACCGAACTCAAATACACAGCAACAGATTCTTTGCTCTTTCAGCATTTGTTCCGCTCCTCGCAACACCTGATATTCAGCACCTTCAACATCAATTTTAAGCAGATCAATATTATCAATATTATGCTCATGGCAATATTGATCTATAGTGACTGCTTCTACCTTTTCTGTAGATATAGGCTGAATATCAATACCATAGTTTTTTAATGGACGATCTGCTAGTGAATTTAATGTTGAATGTAGGTCATCATAAACGTATAGCTGTAATATTTCATGTTTTTCCGATACAGCTTTCTGATTCAGGATGATTTGCTGACGATTTGCCAGTTGACAAATCTTTGTCAATTTATTGAAAGTTCCTTCACTAGCCTCAAATGCATGCACTTGACCTTCTGAGCCAACTAAACGCGAAAAAAGCAATGATAATTCACCTATATTTGCACCAACATCAAAGACTGTCATTCCAGGATTGAGGTAGTTAATATAGAATATTTTCTCTGCTTTCTCAACTTCTATTGGAACAGAAAATTTATTCCCTAATGGACTATTGGATCTGATGTTTTTTATGATTTTATTTAGGACGCTCAATTTTCCTTTACCCTTAGATTATCTAAATTCTTATTGCTTGTTGACTCAAGACTCCACTTAGCGTCAACTAAGCAAAGGCCATGGGAAATAGGTGGGATTTCACCAGAGTCATAAAATCCACCACCAACTACATTTAGTTGAATTGCATTATTTATCGCATCTAAGTATTGGCCATCTTTAAGAAGAGAGTATGAGATTTCATACGTGTGCTCTGGTAATGGCAGATGAGGTATTTGACAGACAAACACTCCTTCTTCTGGAAGTTGGCCAAATTCATCACAGGTCAGTCGATTATGCTGTAAGAAAACGGGTATATCCAATTGAGTCTTTACTACAAAGCTTGCAATTACCCCACGGTACAAAAAACCTTGTGGGACTTTAAAACAAAAGCAAATTTCTATTGTTTGCCCTGAAATAGCAGTATCTATTGAGTTTTTGAGTTCATCTCGAATCTCAATTTTATTAACCCTGACTTGCCCTGTTCCCCGTCTATCAGTTCTTTCTTGAAGAGAGTTTGTGATAGAAGAACAATTTGCTAAATACTTTGTTATGCTCTCAGTCTGACTTCCAATATAGTTAATTTTACCTTGATGGAGCAATATACCTTTTTGGCAAAGCTTTTCTATAGCTGCCATATTGTGGCTGACGAATAATACAGTCTTACCATCTTTGCCAGCCTCTTCCATTTTGCCTAAGCACTTTTTCTGAAACTGAGCGTCACCAACTGCTAGTACTTCATCCACAATTAAAATTTGCAACTCTAGATGTGCTGCTACAGCAAATGCTAATCTCACATACATCCCACTCGAATATCTTTTTACTGGAGTATCTAAAAACTTTTCAACTTCTGCAAAGGCAACAATCTCGTCAAACTTGCGCTTAATTTCAGACTTCCCCATTCCTAGAACTGCCCCATTTAGGAAGATATTTTCTCTTCCAGTTAGCTCAGGATGAAAACCAGTTCCTACCTCTAATAGGCT
Source organism: Acaryochloris sp. IP29b_bin.148 (assembly GCF_028285565.1). Lineage (GTDB taxonomy): Bacteria > Cyanobacteriota > Cyanobacteriia > Thermosynechococcales > Thermosynechococcaceae > Acaryochloris. The sequence goes on along the minus strand of NZ_JANQOY010000014.1, from coordinate 31,125 downwards.
AGCCACACGACCTTTAATAGAAATTCGTCCAGTTGTAGGTTCAGTAATTCGGCTAAGAATTTTTAACAAGGTGGACTTCCCTGCCCCATTTCTGCCGATAATACCAACTCGATCTCCTTGCTTGATTTCAAAGGAAACATCTTTCAAAGCCCAAAATTCTTCTTTACTGGGCTTATTTAAGCTGCCGTTATAGAGAGGATTTAAACCTCGCCCGACTGACTTAGCCCCTTCAGCTAAAACGTCTCTTAATGCTTTGTAACGGGTACTCCCTTCTTGCTGATGGCGGAGCAAGTATTTCTTACCTAAATTTTCGACTCGAATCACCGTATCTGACATACGACCTAATTATGAAATAAAATATTGTATCGATCTACACTCTATTCAGAACTCACATAATAAGTTTAAAAACTCAGTTTTTTTGGTCTAGTACCTTTAAATTACAACCATAAAATGTCCTGGGTTAATGCCTTTGCCAGAATGAATTGGGACTATCACTCACCTACCTATATCGTTTTTGCAAATTGCACAGCTTTTCTTTTGTCAGTACAGTCAAAAACCTAATCTTGAAATGACTAAAATACAACCTTTTGCCTGCAAAATATTTATGCTGAAACACAAACTTGTTGAGTAATAGAACTACTGTATGGAATAGGTCCCTTATCCGTCTTGAGACTCTCAACATAGAGTTCAATCGCTTCTTGAATACTAGCTGATTGAAAGAAGCTCCCTGGCTGTGGCAACCTTTAAGGGCAGGACAGTTTGCATGATATCCACCATACGCTTCTTTCTCAAAAATTACCATGTAGTTATACAGACTTTTCACAGGTGTACTTAGGATGATCTCTACTCTCCATCGATGTCTCCAGAGTTAGCTTAGAGTAAGACTTACGTTCAGATCACATCCGCAAACGTTCTCTCCATCTTGCGAAAATACGAAACTCCTGAAAACAGCAAAGTTAGCACTAAACCTAACGAGATTGCAAAGCCATTAGTAAAAAGTTGTGTCTCTTGCCCCAGAATGGCCCAACGAAAACCGTCAATCACCCCAACCATGGGATTCAGTGAATACCAAAGTCGCCACTGTTCAGGTACAATGCTGCTGCTAAACCCAACAGGTGAAATATATAGTCCAAACTGAACAATAAAAGGGACTATATACCGAAAATCTCGGTATTGAACATTCAACGCTGCTAACCAGAGACCAGCTCCCATTGCAGCTGAAAAAGCAATCAAAATAAAGAAGGGCAGCGTCAAGATCTGCCAACTGGGCACAAAATTGTACCAAGCCATTAACCCCAGCAAAATTATTCCTGATATTAAAAAATCGACAAAACTAACAATTACTGCGCTGGTAGGTACGATTAACCGGGGGAAATAAACCTTAGACAGGAGATTAGCATTTATAATTAAGCTGTTGCTACACTCAGCCAAGGCATTAGCAAAGAATTGCCAAGGCAGCATTGCTGCGAAAACCAAGATAGGATAGGGGACACCTTCTGAGGGCAGCTTGGCCAGCCGACCAAACACCACTGTAAAAACAACCATTGTTAAAAAAGGGCGAATTAATGCCCAAGCAATCCCAATCACGGTTTGTTTGTAGCGAACTAAAATATCGCGCCAAGCCAAAAAATAAAATAACTCCCTGTATTGCCACAAATCTTGCCAATATTGGCGCTCCGTGCGGCCTGCTTCAATGATCAATTCAGGCGTCTGCTGAGCCATGTTTTATTTTTGCCCACTCGCTATTAGCGCTTTTAAACTCTAAAGATATACCAGGATGATATTTAATCAACTTTTGGTCAGAGTCATTGTATCAGATTAAAAAGCTGATGTTTTTTTCGTGCACCCACAAACCAGTTGTCCCCTTGCGTTGGGTCTTAGTGCGTTATCCCCTTGAAGTGTTTGAGCCTCGGGCGTTGTTATGAACGGATATCAATTACACTGCCGCGCAGATTTTAATACCAATGACCCAACTAAATGACCTGTATAGATCGCCAAGCGCATTGAAATTTGGTCAATCATTTGGGTCAAACAGTTCATCTCCATACGAAATTGGTATGAGCAATTCAGCTTGGCGTTTCCCCAGAGTTTGAATCTGATGCAGATGGATCAAGCCAGTGCCCATATGAGTGATTGGAGCCGATGGCCAGAGAATGTGCTGCCGATTGTCCAACCCTCTCATAGTCCAGAACTCAATCCATCTGAGCGCTTATGGCAGGACTTGAGAAAGCGCTTCAAAGGCAAATGCTTTGAGTCTATTGGCTCACTTGAAACAGCGTTATTTGAGCCAATCAATACTCTCTCTAAAAAGGTGGTGGCTTCACTTACAGGATATTCTTATATCTTAGATGCCTTAACTATACAGGCCACTCAATAGATGAATTGGTATGAGACGCTATGTGTTTTGGCGCAAAAAGGCAGTATGCCTAAACAGTCTCAATCAGGCGAGATGGAGAGCTGGTTTGCCCCTAAATGCAGACTTCTTCAAATTCATTGGGCTGGTCCAAGTTTGATTGAGCTTTTGTAATGTCCCAGGAAACATTCAAATCTATTTTTCGAAGTGCCCTTATATTAGAAGTTCTGAATGGCCTGTATGACTCTTCTTGTAGTATTGAATTTAACTTCTGGCCAAATAGGTAAACTTAATACTTCTTGAGCACATTGTTCACTTACCTCGCAACTACCATACTGCCCTTGATATACGGGTAACTTGTCCTGAGGTACTGGGTAATAGATCATCGAACCAATCTCTTGGTTCGCTAATACCTGCTTGAGCCGATCGCGTTTACCATTTAGGACGCGAATTGTATATTGGTGGAACACATGCCCTTTTGTAATTTGCGGTGTTACTATATCTGGCAACTCAGCAAATGCTTCATTATAAGATTGAGCTACTTTTTGGCGAGCTTGGTTCCATTGATCGATGTAGGGAAGTTTGACCCGCAGGATAGCGGCTTGAAGCGTGTCTAGTCGAGAGTTGTATCCCAAGATTTCATTGTGGTATTTTTTGAGTGCGCCATGTACTCGAAGCATTCTGACCTTCTCTGCCACCGAATCATCATCCGTGACGATTAAACCCCCATCACCATAGGCTCCAAGATTTTTGGATGGGAAAAAGGAGAAGGCACCCACATGCCCGATGGTACCCACGGCCTTGCCATGAATGGCATTATTACCCGATGGCTGCTCAGCAGGATCACCATAGTACTTGGCCCCAAATGCTTGAGCACAATCCTCAATAATCTTTAGGTTATGTCGCTGGGCAATATCTGAAATTTGGGTCATCGCAGCCGGATGTCCATATAAATGAACGGGCATGATTGCTGCTGTCTTCGGTGTGATGTTTGCCTCGATCTGCGTTGGATCAAGATTGAAGGTTAATGGATCAATGTCGACAAAGATGGGCTTGGCACCTACGTTGCTGATGGATTCTGCTGTGGCAAAAAACGAAAATGGTGTTGTAATCACCTCATCTCCTGGGCCAATCCCCAGTGCTCTGAGGCCGATGACCAAGGCATCTGTGCCTGAATTTACACCGATCGCATGTTTGATACCTAAGTAAGTGGCGACCTCTTGTTCAAACAGTTTGACATCGGGGCCCATAATAAAGGCGCCTGATTCCAGTACCCGATTAATGGCCTCATTAATCTCCATTTTCAGACTGGTGTATTGCGGTTTGAGATCAAGAATGGGAATTTTCATGCCGGTTCATCAATTACAGTTTTCGGACTTCTATCTCAGAAATTTGCTGGTATCGAGTGCCTGTGGAGTCTACAGCATAGCCATTTTTATCGAACTTCAAAACATCGCCAGAGGCGCTCATCCAGCCCACAAGCCGAGCGGGTACACCAGAGACCATGCCATAGGCAGGGACATCTTTGGTTACAACAGCCCCAGCTGCGACAAACGCACCTTCATGTAAGGTGACACCGCAGACGATGGTTGCATTGGCTCCAATACTGGCACCCCGCTTCACCCACGTTTGCTGGTAGTCAGCGCTGGTATTGCGGGGGAACTCACAACGTGGCGTTTTAACATTGGTGAAAACCATACTGGGACCACAAAAAACGTAGTCTTCTAAAGTGACACCTTCATAGAGAGAAACATTATTCTGAATTTTGCATTGATCACCAATGGTGACATGGTTCGCCACGGTCACGTTTTGACCTAAAACGCAGTGACGGCCAATGTGGGTTTTGCTATAGACATGGCAAAAATGCCAAATCTTAGTGCCAGTACCGATGGTCGCCCCTGCATCGACATAGGATGATTCATGAACAAAATAGTCTGGTTTTCCTAATGTCGGCTCAGCCACGCATTGCCTCCTGAGCGTTCTCTAAAATTTCGACGACAGCTACACCATTCCAACCATTGGATCTTGGCTGCTGGCGGGTTTCCAGGCATTCAAGAAAATGCTGGCACTCTAATTTGAGTGGTTGAGTGGTTGCGACATCGGCAACCCAGGACCCTGTGTCAACGTTGTGGAGATTCGCATCGATGGATTTGTCGTAAACGGTCACTTGCTGTGTGACTTCGTCATACACTAGCATTTGCCGTTCTGCCAGGATAGTGGTGCATCGCTGCAATAACGGATGATACCAAGAGGCATGGATATGAGCCGTTTGGCCATTCTCAAAGACCAAATCAACATGGACATTATCTTCAACACCAGGTTGCACCATGGCATGGCCGCTGGCTTGAATCGCTTTGAGTTTAGGATTACCGAGTAAATCGAGTACAACGGATACGTCATGGGGGGCAAAAGACCACCACACATTCTCCTCGGAGCGGGCTCTACCCAGTTTGGCGCGTTGTGCCATGACATGCAGAACTTTGCCTGCTTTGCCACTTGCTAAGTAGTCACGCATCCATGCGATCGCAGGCTGATACAGCAGCAAATGGCCGACCATGAGAATACGCCCCTGTTGATCAGCATACTCTGCCAGCTCTATGGCCTCTTGAGTATTCAGGGTCATGGGTTTTTCGATAAACACATCCTTGCCAGCTGCCAAGACCGCCTTAGCTAACTGATAATGCGTGGGGGCCGGTGTTGCTAACACCATCGCCGTCAGATCTGTTTGTAGGGCGTCCTGATAATCCGTGTATAACGGTAGATCGGGATAAGCAGAGGCCATGGTCTGCCGTAATTCTGGATTCATCTCAGCTATCCCTGCTAGGGCATTGAGATCGTAAAAATTTTTAACTAGGTTTTTGCCCCAGTTTCCCGCGCCAACGACACCAACTTTTTTCATAGCGACTTATCGATGCGAGACAGGAGTTTTGACCTGATACCCAGGCACTAACTTGTGTAGCAAATCGCGAATCTCCATAGAATTATTGACTGAGGCAGATTGTAGTAAACTTGCAACAATCTGGGGAAGTTGAGTCGGAATGATATTGCTAGCATTTTTCACAACCAGCAATTTCTCATGTTCTGTCTTTTGGTATTCTTCGTCAGGCAGAAAGAGTTCTTCGAACAGCTTCTCTCCAGGACGCAAGCCTGTATAGGTAATTTGTATATCTTTGTCTACCTGGTAACCGGACAGGCCAATGAGGTCTTTTGCTAAGTCGACGATTTTGACCGGTTCACCCATATTAAGCATCAGGATTTCCCCTCCAGGACTAATCACAACAGCCTGTAAGACTAATTGAACCGCCTCTGGAATGGTCATAAAATATCTACAGATATCTGGATGAGTGACCGTTACAGGTCCTCCCACTGCAATTTGTTGCTTAAATGTTGGAATGACACTGCCACGACTGCCCAGCACATTACCAAATCGAACCACCACAAAGGGGATGCCACTGGTCTGAGCTGCTTTTAGAACAATCATTTCCGCCACACGCTTGCTGGCACCCATCACACTCGTTGGGTTAACCGCCTTGTCAGTGGAGATCATGACAAAATGATTGACGCCAAATTCAACGGCTAAGTCTGTGAGGGCTTTGGTGCCTAAAACGTTATTCGTAATGGCTTCAGGAGCATTATTTTCCATTAACGGTACGTGCTTGTGAGCCGCGGCATGAAAAATAATTTCTGGTTGGTATTCCTCAAATACAAAGCGTAACCTAGACGGGTGCCGGAGATCGGCAATACAAGGTCTGAGGGCAGGTGGGGCAGAACCATTCTGCTGCCCTTTGCTGTTCCTGAAGAAAGACATTTGCTGTAGTTCTTGCTGTATTTGAAATACAGAGTTCTCTCCATGTCCTAATAGGATCAGCTCTCGTGGGGAGCATTGAAAAATTTGACGACAGAGTTCACTGCCAATCGAGCCTCCGGCCCCTGTTACTAAGACGCGCTTCCCTTTGAGGAGTTCGCGCACACCTTCGATGTCTGTTTGAATCGGGTCTCGGCGAAGCAGGTCTTCAATTCGAACTTCCCTAATGCTATGGTGCAGCTTTTCTGGGCCCATCAAAACGTCTTGCAAGGACGGTAAGGTCAGCGTCTCAACCCCTGTTTGTTGGCACAACGCCACAATATTTCGTAAGCTCTTCCCGGACAAAGACGGCATGGCGATAATTACAGTTTGAATATGCCAAGACTCAATAATACTGGGAATAACACTACGATTGCCAAGAACGGGTAGCCCCCTAATTCTCAGGTTCAGCTTGGCCGGGTTATCATCAACGAAGGCAATGGGCAATAAGTCTATATGTGGACTGCGCTCCAGTTCCTGAGCCAGTGCAACCCCTGCGTCACCTGCACCGAAAATTAATGCTCTTTTCCGAAAATCTCTCCTTTCAAAGGTTTTATCTTGTTGCTGCTTCCTTTCCAAGGCCCGTACACTAAACCGTATGCCTCCAATGATGATTAAGGTTAAAAGGCCATCAAGAAACGGTAAAGATCGGGGTAAAGATAAGATAGAGAGCGATTTAAGTAGAGCAAAAGACAACGTTTGGATAATAACGGCTGATCCAGTCAAAATGGCTACGTTGCTTAGCTCTCCAACACTGGCATATCGCCAATAATGTTTGTAAAAACCACCTGAGAGAAAAACCGTTAGCTTAATCACCATAAATAGCAAGGTGACTAACAGCAGATCTGATTGGTAGCGCTCAAAGGTGAGAATAAAACCCAATGCACTGTCTAAGCGCAAACTCAGAGCAAAAAGAGGAATAAAAGCAAATAGGAAGACATCAATTAGAAATAAGTGACGATTTCTGAGATGTAGGCAGTAATTTCCTAGCCTATTGATCATTTTGATCATTGAGATAAACCTTAGAAGGGAAAGTCTCGAAGCTGACTCAGTAGACTCGTTAATGAGGCAATGGGTTTCTTCCTCGTTGATTTCCACAATGGATGGATGGCATAGAAGTGGAAGCGAAAGCTTCAATTTCTCGGAGAAGATGTAAGTTGAGGTGTTGCCAAACCTCAGCGATCATAATGATGGACGTATCCAGCTAGATTTACCTTAGGCCAACACGACCAAACAGCTTACAGACTAGTAACTGATGATGGAAAGCTTGAAGAATGGGGCGATCCAATATCAAGTTTGATCTGTAAGCTGTCAGAAACTGAGATTATTGAGCACCTTCAGAAACCAAGCCGCTTGAATTGAGTTGCTGACTACACACGCTTGCCGTCAAGAATTAAGCAGGTGTTGGGTAGGTAACAGCAAAGGGCAAGCGTACCTACTAATTAGCAGGAGACTCGGCAGGAGCTTCAGCGGGAGATTCGGCAGGAGATTCAGCAGGGGTGTCACTTGCACTGTCTTGGCAAGCACCTAGGAGGGTTGCAAACCCTAACAGAACGGCTAAAGCAGTTAGTTTGATTTTCATTGTTTCTTAACTCCTCACAGTGGGATAAATAAAAAAGAGCAATTTACTTGTATCAAGACTACGTTGAATTTGCAACTTTTGCAGATTCAAAGCAAGGTAGTAGAGATATAGCAATGCTCGCCACCCGCTATATTTAGGCGATGGGTATAGATTGTCCAGGTTTCTTTAGGATCTGTCAATCAATCTTTATAGTTTTGATGCAAGATTCACATCAGGGCGCAAAGTTGTGAAGGGCTGCATTGATATTATCAATCGGTGCTGACAGGTGAGCTTGAGTGTAGGCGCTGCTGACGCAGGTAAGTAAAGACACTTTTGTCACCAATGTCTGGTGGAATGGGTTTGAGCGTTTTCCTGAGGGCGAAGATTAAGAACAGGACGACCCAAGCGACGAGTAGTATTTTTTCGCCTGTGACAGGCAGCCAATTGAGCCAATGCCCTAAGAGTAAAAAGGGGACAATGCCTGTTAGCAGCTTGGTCTCGCCATGATTAAAGCAAAAGGCTTCTTTGAAGAAAACCCCGGTTAACGCCACAAAAAGCCAGCCTACACCAAAGAGATTGGAAGAGTGGCGATAAATTGCCACGAGTAAAGGGTCTGATTGTGTTAAGGCAATATATATAGCCACAACAGAGCCAATGAGCCACGAAATTTGCAGTGTAAGGTGTAGAGGACGCAGATAAATATGGATGGTTGCCAGACTGACGCCAAGGGCGATAGAGAAGCAGAAGAAGAGTCCAGTTAGGCAAGATAGGGTTATGGGGAGAGGCCCTAAGGACAAAAAGACAATCGCTCCAATCGTAAAGGTAAGGGCTGCAACCAACATAGCTCCCCGATAAATAACCACTTCAATGCGGTCTGTTTTGCTAATCGTAAATTCGCCAAAGTGGCCTTGATAGATGTCTGGGGTTGCTTCTAAGAATGCAAACATGCTCAACTCCTGACTAATCCAATATCTACCAGATTTGCATAACGGTGGTCTGGTTTACTAGCCTATTGTAGCGATGGTTGACCAAGATCTTGAGGGGGAAACTCTAATGATGCAGTTTAAGCGTTACTAAATCGCCTACATTGCTGCTTAGGAAGTGTTGAGCATTACCATTGGGAAGCGCAATTTCAAGCCAACCATGGCTACCAGCCAAGGCTTTTACCTTAGGATCAACTTCTGAAGTGGCGTAGGAGGTTGTACTGGGAATGAAGGACTGACCGATGTGCAAAGACCAGGAGCGATGTTGCGTCTGACTGGCAGGGATATTGGTAATTAGGTTGCCAAAATGATCGATCGCTTGAATGATGCCTGTGCCGCCGCTGTGATTAGGATGCCAAGTGGTGCAGGAAACTAAGCGATTGAGCGAGTTGAGTTCTAAGGGTGGACCCAATTCTGGGAAAGAGATACCGCTCGCGATATGGGCTGCAACTGGCGCAAAAATATCTCGACCGTGAAAGGTGTGACTAGGTTCTTCGGTGTACCAATACTGACGATGGGTGAGTTCAACGGCTGCGATCGCACTCTCCTGCATCAAAACATGACTGAATAAGCCATTATCGGGACCGATGAGGATGCCTGAAGGGGTTTGAATGGCCACTGCTCGTCGGGGACTCCCCACGCCAGGGTCAACGACAGCAACGTGAATTGTGCCTGGAGGGAAGTGGGGATAAGCATTGCCCAGTTGGAAACTGCCAATCTCGATGTTCTGAGGCGGAATTTGATGGGTTAAATCGATGAGACGGGCAGCTGGGTAAATGCAGGTGATTACGCCTTTCATGACGCTGACATACACATCCTCTAGTCCAAAATCGCTGAGAAGGGTGATGATAGGGGGACTAGATTGAGCCAGATCAGGGAATGAATCAGTCATTGCTCAAAGTGCGAATGCACTAACAAGTGTTGCAGAAGGGCATTTCTAACATTAAGTCGCCTGGCCCTTGCGATCAGAGGGGTAGAAGATCTGGGGAAGCATTTTCCTGGACATTGAACCCAAATGCAAAGGCTAGTTGTTTTAGACCAAAACAACTAGCCAGAATCATCAGAGTATTGAGTGTGAATCGAATGATCCCTAAGCAGGATAGACACTCACCTTCTTGCGTGACTTCCCTTTGCGTTCAAAGGTAACAATGCCATCAATCGTGGCAAATAAGGTATCATCGCTGCCGCGACCGACATTGTTCCCAGGGTGAACTTTGGTGCCGCGCTGGCGGATCAGAATGTTACCGGCCTTGACTACTTCGCCACCATAGCGCTTGACGCCTAACCGCTGGGCATTAGAATCGCGGCCATTGCGGGTACTACCTGTTCCTTTCTTGTGAGCCATGTTGTTCCTCGTGTAAGTAATGATTGCAGGGATGTTTTGGGGGACGCTGGGACTGGAGCGATTTTAAGAATCAGCTACCACTTCAGCCTCTACAGCTACCACCTCGCCCTCTGCTTTGGGTTTCGCTTTTTTGGTGGTTTTTTTCTTGGTGGTTCCGCCCATGGCCTTGCCATCAAGATGGATGGCATCTACCATCAGGCGAGTCAGGGCTTGACGGTGGCCGCGCTTCTTCCGCGTCTTTTTCTTCGGCTGCATTTTGTAGACCAGGATCTTGCGATCGCGACGATGTTGCATTACCGTTACTTCGACCGTTGCGCCCTTAACAAAGGGTTGACCCACGGTTGCTTCTTTACCGTCATGTACCAAAAGCACTTGGTCTAGAGACAGTTGAGTCTCAGCATCATTCGGCAGACGATCAACGTCATAAAATCGGCCGGGTTCAACCTTTAACTGCTTTCCACCCGTTTCTACAATTGCAAAAGTCATTCTAAATTAAGCCTCAATAAGCCGTACAGGTACTGGATGATTGACTGAACAGACCATCTAGTTTTTAGGCATGAACCTGATCCGAGCTAAACAAACAGTATGCCAAACCCTAATTATCAAAAATTTTAGTCAGCGTTGTCAACTTTTTTGGGTGGCCTATGTGAAGATAACGTTTTAATCCTCGGCTGGCGTCCTGTCTAAGGGCAGGCGTTCTGCATGGCCCCAAAAGGCTTCGAGATCGTAGTATTCTCGCTGATCGGGCATCATGATATGGGCAATCACATCCCCGTAATCTAGCAGGACCCAGGTTCCCTCTGCTTTGCCTTCTTGGCGTAGGGGGAGTCTGTTATAAGTGTCTTCAACGGACCGTTCCATAGACTCCGTAATCGCTCTCACTTGGGTGCGAGAGAAACCGGTAACGATCACAAAATAGTCAGCAATATAGGACACATCTGCCACTTGCAGAACGAGGATATTGCCACCTTTTCGATCGTCTGCAGCCTCAGCCAGACATAATGCCAACGCTTGAGCGATGCCTTGACTCTCAGACAATTCGGAAATATTTAGGGCGGATTGACCAGAGGGATGAGAAATCAAAGTCAGAGAAATAATAGAGCTATTCCTTACACCTTAGCCTAGCTAAACTGAATTGGATGTCAAGATTGCTGAACACCTGCGTCATATGCTTCTAAGATTGGATTTGCAGCCAGGCCCAATTCCGAGTCAATACCATGCGGGGATGGATCAGTCGTTGGGTTTTGAGGAGATGCTGCATGGTCAGATCACAGACTAAGGCAACGGCATGGTACAAGTTTTGTCGGCTGATCTCGCGCACAGCCTGCAATTGAGGATGATTGCCACGTCCAGGTTCTAAGCTATCCGCTAAAAATACCACACAACTCAATAAACTCATCTGAGGTTGTCCCAACGTATGGTTACGAATCGCGGCCAGTAGTTCTGGATCCGTGATCTTAAACTCTTCCTGGGCAACGATAGCGCTGATTTGGGCATGGAGTAAGTGAGGATTGGCTTCATCAATCGGATCAATCGGTAACTGGTGCTGTCGGGCCGTTTGGAGTAGACGTTTGGGGGGGAAATATTTTGCCAGATCATGCATCAATCCTGCCTGGGCAGCTTGCGCCTCATTGAGCTGATGCTGCTGGGCTAAGTCCTGAGACAGGGTTTCGACCCGCAAGATATGTTTCACGCGGGCAGGTGGAACATTATCAGTGAGCCAGGTAATGACGCTAGCTCTATCCCAGTTGGGGGGGGTGGCAACAGTCATGATGTTTCCAGAGGGACAGGTGTTATAGCAAAAGGTTGGGGCTTGACAGGCATATGCAGGAGGAGATGTGGGCCGTGAGTGCCCCTGGCACATCCCTATCTTTCAGCGCAATAGAAAAGTAAGTGAAATAGAAAAAAGCCCTGACCATTGTGCCAAGGCTTTTAGCATACCGGGATTGCTGACCATCCGCTGTGGTTGGTTAACTGGCTCACGATCCCTTCACCGTTCTGAAATCCTTGGAACGGTGAGAAGGCGGGCAAGTCGACGCTGACTTAGGGATGAGGCCGACGGTTGGGGATTAACGAAACTGATCGGGTTGCAGTTTTAATCCTTTGCTTCGACTTCTGTTGTGCTGCTTTGTGATCGACACGCCTTTTCTGAGAGCTTTGCCGGTGCCGCCATCCGCTGGGTCTAAATGCGGTCTAAGGTTCATGCCTGCTCGCAAGGGTGTCCGGCTGAGGGAGCGGCTGCGCTTGCCAAAGAGGGTCTTGCCTAAGTTGACGATCTGTCCCAGGGAGTCTTGACGGCCATTGCCAATATTCAGAGGGGTGTTGCGGTCGTTACCCACAAATGTATTGACCCCTTGGGTCATTTCGCCACTATTGGCAACAGTCAGATTATCAAAAACGGCATTGCGGGTGGTGGTGGGATCTTGACCCCGTGGAACTGTGAAGACAATGCGGCAATTTGAATCCGCTTCAGAGGTGGCACAAACGGTGTTGTAGCCATTTTCGGTACCTGTTTGCAGTTCTAACAGGCCGTCAGGACGGTATTCTTCTAATCGACGGGCGATTTCTTGGCAGCGAAGTTCGGGCGTCCAGCCTCCTCCCATCTCGGCAGGGACAGCCCAGGGAAAGGCTTCGTTAGGGCGGCTTTTGGGGTTATACATCACGGTATATTGCCCCCCTGTGTACTGGCAGAAGAAGCGGGTACTGGATGAGATATCGGCAGGGTCGTCTGGATTGGGGTTGTCACGCACATCTGGATCATCGGGATCGATGCGTTCGCTGGGTTCAACGTCTGGAAAGTCGTCCTCTAGGCTGTCTTGAGCCAGACTGGGGCTTTGGGCTGTACTGAGGAGTGCGATCGCAACCCCTAAACTAGACTGGACCACAAGGCGAAGTGCTTGCGGAAGAGCAGATTGATTAACCCTCAACGTTGCCATAGGAGTACACCTCATAATTCCATCAATATGGGTAGCCAGGAAAACTGGCGTCTAACCCTGATTAGGTGGGTAACCTGAATCAATAGCAGGGCTCATGCTGATTCAGTTGTTGTAAATACTGATTATGTTCCTGTAAGACCTGGCCTGGGGGGCAATGTTCCAAAATACCCCAGAAACCGTTACAAAACTTTATTAATTATTGTAAGTATCGTATACTACCTGAGAACTATCGCAACGGAGTAAGGATAGCCCATACATGACAGCCAATGTGCAGCCCAAGACGGTTCCATATCATTTCCTCGGCCCTCCTGAGACGTTTAACCCCACATTGCTGTTATTCCTCGCGGGGCTGACCCTCTTGGTGGGATCAACGTATGCCCACTATGCTCTGTCGACACCGGATTGGTGTTCCTTTGTGGCCAATACCTTAGCCCTTCATTTTGCCGGTACCGTCATTCATGATGCTTGTCACGGTGTGGCCCATCGCAATCGAATCGCTAATGCAGCCTTAGGTCATGGCAGTGCCTTGATGTTAGGGTTTGCCTTTCCAGTCTTTACGCGAGTCCATCTGCAACACCATGCTGCCGTTAATGATCCCGAGAACGATCCAGATCATTATGTCTCCACAGGTGGCCCCCTATGGCTGATTGCACCTCGTTTCTTTTACCATGAGGTCTTTTTCTTTCGACGCCAGCTATGGCGAAAGTGGGAGCTGCTGGAATGGTTCTTGAGCCGGGTCTACCTGGTGACGATGATTGTTTGTGCCTGTCAGTTTGGGTTTATCCACTACGTCCTCAACTTTTGGTTTGTACCGGCCTTAATTGTGGGGACAACGCTGGGCTTTTTCTTCGATTATTTCCCTCATCGGCCGTTTCACGAGCGCAATCGGTGGCGTAATGCCAGAGTGTATGCCAATCCGCTCTTGAATATCCTTATTCTGGGCCAAAACTACCATCTGATTCATCATTTATGGCCGTCGATTCCTTGGTATAAATGTGAGCCAGCCCATGATGCGGTGAAGCCCCTTTTGGATGCCAAGAACTGCCATCAACGGATCGGTATTTTTCAATGGCAAGGCTTTCTGGGATTTATCTATGATTTCTTTTTAGGTGTGCGCTTTGAACACCAAATCTCGGCAGACGTGCCCCCAGATATCATTGCCGATCTGGCTGTGAAGACAGCTGACCCTGATCAGGAACGCCAGCTGGTTGAGTCGGTATAAAGCGACCTGAAAAACTAGGGCACCTCTACAACGGCCTTTCCATGATCTTTGTCCTCTGAGTCAGGTCCCATCAGACTCAGCAAAACCCCAGCGATGGGAATGGAGAGAAATATGCCGACTAATCCAGCTAGCCTAGCGCCGACTAATAGGGCAAAGAACAAAACCACAGGGTTCATCTGCAAAGAGTTTTGCATGACGCGGGGCATTAAGATATTCTCCTCAATTTGTTGAAGAATAATACAGGCAATCAAGACCTGCATGGCGTGCAGTAGCCCTTGAGGTAATAAAATTAACGAAATTAAGCCAATACCAATGGTGGCTCCAATGCCTGGAATCATATCGAAAATTCCAGCGACAATTGCCAAAATCAAGGGGACTGGCACCTCCAACATCAGAAAGACGAAAAAACTCGAAACCGCAAAAAATAAGGCGAGCAAAAATCGTCCCCAGAAAAAGCCCAGAAAATTATGCTTCACCGCTAAGGTAAAGCGTTCTCGAGACGCTTTCGGCAATCCTCTGAGCAGCCATTTCCAAATGCGCCCCCCATCTAACAGCATAAAAAAGCTCACGACTGCAATTAGAATCAGATCCACAAGGTTACTCAAAATGCCTTGAATAATGCCGATGCTAGAGCCAATACTATCGATCACCTGATCTCGAAATTTGGCCTCAATCGCACCAAAATCAATCTGAATATCTCGCTCTGCCAGCATGGATTCGATTTGACGGCTGAACTTTTCCATTGCGTTTAAAAACTCAGTAATGCTGTTAACTAGGTCTTGACCTTGAGACAGCACCGCAAACAAAATCGTAATTAGTAGCCCAAATAACAATAGGAGACCGACCAAAAAAACGACGGTGACCGCTACCTCATGGGGCAAAAAACGTCGTAACCATTGGGTGGGATAGTTGAGGAGAAAGGCCAGAATAGCGGCAAAGATGAAAATTAAGAGAATGCTTTGAAAGTAGGCAAAAACCTCAAGAGTGGCCCAACTTGCACCAAACAACAGCAAAAACCGGACTAAGATGGAGTTTGTGAGTCGATTCCAGAAGTATTTGCGATAGGGGGCAGGCATTGGCAGTAGGCAGAAAAGCTTACTCAACTATGGCACGATCGCCTGAGCAGTAGATGAATTTGATACAAAGGAAATTATGTCAGCTTCCACGGCTTTCTGCGGCCCATATGGCCTGTAATCCTTCTTGATAGGACGGATAAAGCAAGTTTACGCCTAACTCGGATTTAATTTTGAGGTTGCTGACTCGACGACATTCTTGCCAAAAGGATTGAGCCATAGGGCTGAGTTGAGTGGCGTCGTAGGGCATGGCGGCGGGGGGTGTGATACCGAGTAATTCCGCCCCTTTCAGAATTAAGGTGCTGGGTTCTGAGGGGAGATCATCAGCGACGTTATAGATGGATCCAGGCTGAGGATGTTGCATGGAGTGCCAGAGGGTTTGGACGATATCATCCACATGAATACGGCTAAAGACATGGCCAGGCTTGAGAATGTGACGTGCTGCTCCTGATCGGAGGCGCTCCAGAATATTGCGGTCTGGACCGTAGATGCCGGGGAGCCGAAAAATGTGAGTGGGTAGCGTGGATTGTAAAAAAGCTGATTCGGCTCGGACTCGATTGTGCGATCGCACGGCCTGAGGCTGAAGAGGGCTGGTTTCATCCACCCATTTCCCTTGAGTATCACCATAAACCCCAGTGGTGGAGAGATACCCAAACCACTGCAAGGACAAGGTTCCCAGCGTTGGCAATAAACACTGAGCCACTGGATCATTGCCTTGGGGATCTGGAGGAATGGTGCTCAGTACATGAGTCACGTCTGTATAAGCCGCTGCCGGTGGGAGTATAGGGGGGTGATCAGGGGGAAGGTGAAAGGGGAAGGCCGTTAAATTGGGAACACTGCCCTGGCGATTGGTAACGTGAACGGCAATCTGCTCCTGGAGCAGCCGTTGGGCTAAGCGTTGTCCGGTATAGCCACACCCTAATATGAGTAGTTTCATGCCAATAATATGAGTAGTTTTATGCCAATTTATCCATGCCCTGGGATTAAAACACAGCGTCTGGTTGATCGGATCACCTTGGTAATCATAACAACTCAATTCCTTGCTCTTAGAATCTTCCATCGACTAAAATGAAATGATTTTCGGCCATCTGTTTCCAGAATCCTGCTTGAACTTTCAACATTGTTTTGTGTTTGTGGGGAAAACTGGGCAAACTAAAACCAAGACTTTGACTTGAACTTGCAATAAAAGATGACTGCAGCGATGACTATTGGTGAAATTGTTGAACAGGCGCTGAGAAACGGCTACCTAACGCCAACCATGGAAGCAGAGGTGGGCCGCATCTGTGATAATGCGTCAGAGCTTGCTGTTGAAGAATATCAATCCCTGGATCGATTAATGGGAGCTTTGCTGACGGGCCAAGTGGTGGCAGTCCCTCGCAAGCAGTTTATTAATGTCATGGAAGAGTTGGTTCTGACCGAAGCCATTACTCGTGTCTCCCAGATTGAAGCAACGAGCAATCATACCTTGGATTTAGGTGATATTGCTGCTTATGCCCTCAACCGCTTGCCACCACTCTATGCCACAACGGAGGAAGGGGCGAACTATCAGCGTCAGCGGGCTAGACAAGAGCTGTTGGATTTGATTATTCAGCAAGTTGAAACCGCTATTTCTCGCAATGTAGATCAGCCTGACTTCTATCCAGAGCGTCATGCTTTAGAATCGGATCACCAAAAAGATTTACTCGGCCAAGTCAGCTCTTTGCTGCAAGCCTATGCCCCTGATTATGAACAGCCTGTCAAAAGCTAAATAAAGATTGCTTTCAGTGATATTTTGCCTGTCCCTGCTACGCTAAGACTCTGAGATTTAGCTTTAGACGAGCAGTTTTAGCGTACCTTTGCAATGACTACTGAACAGCGTGCTCCAATCAGGATTTACGATACGACGCTACGAGATGGGGCTCAACGAGAAGGCATTTCTCTGTCCGTAGACGATAAATTAACGATTGCTCACCAGCTCGATAAGTTAGGACTTTCCTTTATAGAAGGAGGATGGCCCGGCGCAAATCCCAAAGATGAGCAGTTCTTTCAGCGACTCCAGGCGGTACCGCTGCGTCAAGCGGAGATAGTCGCCTTTTGTTCGACCCGTCGACCTGGTGTGTCAGCGGCAGATGATCCCACGTTGCGATCGATTTTAGCAGCCTCGACACGGTGGGTCACACTGTTTGGTAAATCTTGGGATTTTCACGTTACGGCAGGATTGAAGACCACGCTCGGCGAAAACTTGGCGATGATTGCTGACTCCATCCGCTATCTTCGCCAACAAGGGCGACAGGTTATTTATGATGCCGAGCATTGGTTTGATGGCTATCGGCACAACTCAAGCTATGCCCTAGACACCATTCAAGCTGCTCTGCAGGCTGGAGCCGAATGGATTGTCCTCTGCGATACGAATGGGGGCACCCTGCCCCATGAGATTACCCCTAGCTTGCAAGCCGTTCGCCAGATGATAGCGGATCACCCTCAGTGTTCGGCCCGGATTGGGATTCATACCCATAATGACTCGGGAACGGCTGTTGCGAATGCCTTAGCAGCCGTTCAACAGGGTGCTGAGATGGTCCAGGGCACTATTAATGGCTATGGCGAACGCTGTGGGAATGCCAATTTGTGTACGCTGATTCCCAATCTGCAATTGAAGTTGGGCTATCACTGTGTTGAGCCGGAGAAACTGGCAGAGTTAACGCCTAGTAGTCGCCTAATTAGTGAACTGGTCAACTTAGCGCCAGACGACCATGCCCCGTTTGTCGGCTTGTCGGCCTTTGCCCATAAAGGGGGCATCCATGTGAGTGCAGTCCAGCGCGATCCTCAGACCTATGAACATATTGAGCCCCATCGGGTGGGCAATCAGCGACGGATTGTCATTTCTGAGCAGTCTGGATTAAGTAATGTGCTCGAAAAGGCCAATCATTGTGGGATTGATTTAGATAAGCAGAATCCTGTCAGTCGTCAGCTGCTGCAACAACTGAAACAGCTTGAGCATCAAGGCTATCAGTTTGAAGCCGCAGAAGCCAGCTTTGAATTGCTATTGCGGCAAGCTCTCGATCAGCGCCCTAGCCTATTTGAACTCCATGGGTTTGATGTGCATTGTTATTGCGGGTCTTTGGAGGCTCGTCAGCAGGGCGGCTTTAGCAGTACTGCCTTGGCCACGGTGAAAGTGGTGGTGGGTATGCAAGAAATTCTGACTGCGGCAGAAGGCAATGGACCTGTCTCGGCGCTGGATGCAGCCTTGCGGAAAGCCCTAGTGGATGTTTATCCGACCATCGCTAAGTTTCAGCTGACAGACTATAAGGTGCGAATTTTGGATGGTAAGCGCGGAACGTCTGCGAAAACTCGGGTATTGGTGGAATCGAGTGATGGCCAGGATCGGTGGACCACGGTAGGAGTCTCGACCAATATTATTGGTGCGTCTTATCAGGCTGTGGCTGAAGGCATTGAATATGGGTTACTCCGTCCTTGTTTCAAGGACTCTGACGATTGTCCAATTAATATCAGAGCCGTTTTAAACCGCCCTTAGGTCTAGCCCCACATCCATTGCTGGCTCCGGCATGATCGGTCGTTGAACGGACTCACTGCCATTTTTGGCGTCACTCCCTGTGTTTAAGTTTGCATTGCTGCACTCTACGCCAAAACTTGTGCGGTAGAATCGGGATGCTTTCTGCCGGAAGCTGGTGCTCCTTTTTAAGAAAGTAAAGGCGTGTGGAAAATCCCCTACACCTCCGATTCCTAGGTGGCTTTGACCTCATCTATCAAGATGAGCCAATGGCAAATGCCATTTCGAAGCGATTACAGTCTTTGCTGGCCTATCTGGTCTTGCATCGACAGACGCCGCAGCCTCGTCAGCAGATTGCCTTTTTATTATGGCCTGACTCCAGTGAGGGACAGGCTCGCACTAATCTACGGCGTAGTCTCCACACCTTACGTCAAGTGTTTCCTGAGGTGGGACAGTTTATTACTATTGAGGCTAAGTCTTTGCAATGGCGCTCAGATACCTCTTTTTGGTCGGATATTACCGCCTTTGAGCAAGCTGTTCAGCCTGCGGAGACTCACGCGCTAGAGCAATCCTCTCCTGAGATATCGGAGGTCATGGAAGCGGCGATCGGCTTATATCGGGGGAAGTTACTCCCGGACTGCTACGACGAATGGATTGAACCTGAACGCGATCGCCTGCATCAGCTTTGTTTGCGATCGCATATGGATCTGATGCGATCGCTACAAGGGCAGCAAGAGTATGCGAAGGTCATTCGGTATGCCCAGCAACTGTTGCGTTTGGATCCCTTGAGTGAGACGGCGTTTGCTCACCTGATCGAATCCTATGCGGCGAGCGGTGATCGCACTCAGGCCCTTCAGGCGTACCACCGCTGCATGACTATGCTGAGAGAGGAACTGGGGCTCGATCCCAGCCCATCGATTCAAGATCTCTATCAGCGTCTTTTGGACGAACCAGAGTCCTTAGTTCCAGCGGAGGAGCTAGCATCCGGTTCAACGAATTTACCGAAGGCCAAGGCGACGGAGTTGGCGACTACTGTTGCCCAGTCTCCCTTGAGATGCGATTGGGGCAATGCGCCAGATGTCAGTTTTTTCTATGGGCGTACCCAGGAATTGACCACATTAGAGCAGTGGATTGTCAGCGATCGCTGTCGTGTTGTGAGCTTGCTAGGTATGGGAGGGATTGGTAAAACCGCTTTGTCAGTCAAGCTTGCTCAAGGCTTGGCTGACAAAGCGCAGTCTGCAGATATGATGGCTACTGCCTTTGACTGCATTGTTTGGCGATCGTTGCGGAATGCTCCGAGCTTAACGACATTGCTCAGTGAGATTGTACCGATTGTGGCGGGTCACCAGGAAGCAGACCCGACCTTAGGGGGATTAATGCAGGAGCTGCGCCAGTCTCGCTGTTTGCTGATTCTGGACAATCTGGAAACAATTTTGCAAGGGGAGCAGCAATCCGGTCAGTACCACCCTGGCTATGAGCTTTACGGTGAGCTATTGCGACTGGTGGGGGAAACAAGTCATCAAAGCTGCTTGGTCTTGACTAGCCGAGAGAAAACCCAGGAGTTGTCAGCGCTAGAAGGGATGAATTTACCGGTGCGATCGCTGCTCCTTAGTGGTTCACCCGAGGCAGCAATGGCGCTAGTTCAGGCTAAGGGCTTGGTGGGAACTGAACAACAACAACAGTCCCTCTGCCAGCTTTACGGTCATAATCCTTTAGCGCTCAAAATTGTCGCAACCTCGATTCAAGATCTATTTGATGGGGATATTGCTGCCTTTTACACTCCAGATGCCATCAGTTTTAGTGGCATCCATCAGCTCTTAGCAGAACAGTTTCAACGCTGTACTGACCTAGAGCGCACGGTGATGTATTGGCTGGCGATCAATCGAGAATGGACATCCATTCCAGAATTAGTGCAAGATATTGTGCCAGTTATGTCTCGCTCAGCGCTTTTAGAGGCCTTAAAGTCCTTGATGTGGCGATCGTTGATTGAAAAGCGGGCGGGGTCCTACACGCAACAACCCGTCGTCATGGAATACGTCACCGCTCAACTGATTACCCAAGTCTGTGACGATATTTTGGCGTTGAATAACCACACGGTTGTTGCCGCTCAGCCATCCTTGCTGGATACGCACGCGCTCCTCAAAGCTGAGGGCTGTGACTACGTCCGTGACATTCAGATTCGGGAAATTTTGCAGCCTGTCCTCATGGGACTGGCAGGCCAGTGTGGTAGCTCCGCCAGTAGTGAGCCCTGTCTCTATCAGGCATTGATGGGGATTCAGGCTGATGCAACACGACGCTTGAGTTATGCAGCAGGCAACCTGCTCAATTTGCTGAGCCAGATCTGCCCGACGCTTGAGAACTACGACTTCTCAGGATTAGCCCTGCGTCAAGCCGATTTGCGTCGCGTCAATCTTCACGGCTGCAATCTGCAAGGGGCGGATCTGTCTCACGCCGTTTTTCTGGAAACGATTAGTTTACCGTTAGCCTTGGCGTTCAGTGCTGATAGTACCCTGTTAGCGATTGGCGATGCTAAAGGAGAAATTCGGATTTGGAATGTGGCAGACGGACGGAGTGTACTCACCTGTTCGGGGCATACGGACTGGATTTGGTCCTTAGCTTTTAGTCCTGATGGCACCCAAGTGGCGAGCGGCAGTAGCGATCACACCGTGAAACTCTGGGACTTAAAAACGGGGCAATGTTTGCAAACCTTGCAAGTTCATCAGGCACAAGTCTGGTCTGTGGCGTTTCATCCCACTGAGCCTCTGCTCGCGAGTGCTAGTGAAGATCAAACCATTCATCTCTGGAATATCAGCACCGATGCCTGCCAAACCCTCAGCGGTCATACAGACTGGGTGCGGACCGTGGTCTTTAGCCCGGATGGACAACGGTTAGCTAGCGGTAGTGATGATCGAACGGTGAAACTCTGGAACACGCAAACGGGAGACTGTTTCCAGAGTCTGTCTGGCCATACTGGGCGGGTTTGGGATGTGGCCTTTGCGCCGGATGGAACCTTGGGGAGTAGCAGTAGCGATCGCACGATCAAGCTATGGAATGTGCATACAGGAGAGTGTGTGCAGACCTTAGAAGGACACCAAAACTGGGTTCGCTCTATTGCCTTTAGCCCCGATGGAGAAACCCTTGCCAGCGGTAGCGAAGACCAAACGATTAAGCTATGGCATATCCCAACCGGCAATTGTCAGCAAACGCTCCGAGAGCATCAGAACTGGGTGCGATCGGTGGCTTTTAGTCCTGATGGTCAGTACCTAGCCAGCGGTAGTGGTGATAATACCGTCAAACTCTGGCAGCCCGATGGCCAGTGTCGCAAAACACTCCAAGGGTATATTGATCGCGTCTGGGCCGTGGCCTTTAGTCCAGACTCCAAGGGGGCCAGCGGTATGCTTGCCAGCGCCAACGATGACCACCATATTAAGCTCTGGAATTTGGGGGATTTATCCTATCGCCAAACCTTGTCGGGGCACACCAAATCCGTTTGTGCCGTCGCCTTTCACCCTCAGTCTCCTCTCCTGGCGAGCGGTAGTGAAGATCATACGGTTAAACTCTGGGCGCTAGAAACCGGGCAATGCCTGAGAACCTTAAAGGGGCATCTAGGGCGCATTTGGTCTGTTGCTTTTAGTCATGAAGGGCGTCTTGTGGCGAGCAGTAGTGAGGATCACACTCTGAAAGTTTGGAATGTGGACACAGGCCAATGTCAACAGACGCTCAAAGGGCATCAGAATTGGGTTTGTGCAACTGCCTTTAGCCCAAGTCAACCCTCTATTCTGGCTAGCGGCGGTTATGACAACACGATTAAACTCTGGGATCCCTATACAGGTAGCTGTCAGCAGACCTTAAAGGGGCATGACAACTGGGTCTGGTCTATCGCCTTTAGCCCTCAGGGTGAGATGCTGGCTAGTGGCAGTGGCGATCACTCTATTAAGCTGTGGAACTTAACGACGGGACAATGCCTGAAAACGCTGACAGGCCATAGTAGTCGTGTCTGGTCTGTGGCTTTTAGTGCCGATGGGAATGGGTTGGCTAGCGCCAGCAGTGATCGAACCGTGAAGGTGTGGGATGTACAAACAGGAGCTTGCCTCAAGACCTTAGAAGGACATACCAACTTAGCCTGGTCTGTGGCCTTTAGCGCGGATGGGCAGTTGCTCGCCAGCGGTAGCCAAGATGAAACCATTCGTCTCTGGGAGCGACAAACAGGGGACTGTCGCGCCATTTTGCGAGGGGTACGCCCCTATCACAACACCAATATTTTGGGAGGCCAAGGGTTGACTGAAGCACAACGCTTCTCGTTAAAGCTACTCGGTGCACTGGAGACCATTGACGCCTCTGCCCCAACCTCATCCGCTGCAGATGCGATACGACCTCACTTATCTGTGTAATGAATCTATTTAGTTTGGGAGAGGTAAATTTAGGTCAAAAAATGATTCTGTAAGCTTTTGGGTTTGATATCGCTATTTTTCGTCCTGGCATAGGGATAGAATGCTTCCTTGTTAACAAAAGTTAAAGGAACGCTTTGGGAACGCTGGTCCTCATAAGTTGTATTTAGTCCAGATATCTAAGCGTCTGGCCATAACAAAGATTAAGATTGTCAACCATGACACCCCAAACAGCCACAACGCCTCCAAGCCTCCTCCCTGGGGAAACTGAGGAATACTCAACCTCAACCCGACGGATGCAAACCATGACCTCAGAGGATGTGCAATTGGAGTTGGAACGGAATTTGTATTTTTACCACCTCCCTAGCTAAAAATCCAAGATTGGGTGGGGCCGCATAGGCTGCAGTTCTTATACTCTTGCCTTGAAGGCCGCTCTGCTCCAACGTGACATTTTCAGTCTAAATAATTGATTGATTAGGAGACCTCCATGACCTCGCTCACCCCAGTGAACCAAACGAACCATGAGATGAAAGCTGAAGCTTTCTCCCATCAACTCCTAGAGACCCTAAATGAAGGTGCAATTACACTGATGATCTCGATTGGTCATCGTACTGGCTTATTTGATTTGCTAGCCAAGCTTCCACCGGCCACGAGTGAAACGATTGCCGAGGCTGTGGGGCTTCAGGAACGTTATATACGGGAGTGGCTGGGAGCCATGGTCACAGGGAATATTATTCACTACGATTGCACCCATAAAACCTACTATCTGCCCCAAGAGCATGCTGCCGCGTTGACGGGTGAAGCGGTATCGGGCAAAATTTCAGCCTTTATGAGGTACATGCCGCTGTTGGGGAGTATTGAAGACCAAATCATTTACAGTTTCCACTGTTGGGCGATATCGAAACCCCAAAAGGCTGCTATCACGGTTGCAACACTACCGACTCAGTTGATCAGTGCTTGAACTGGATGTTGCTGCATGGGGTGAAATCCGTTGGTGACTACAATCCTTGACGGCTAGACGGCGTTTGATATCGCCCAGCAAGGCAGTCGTTGAGTAGACGTTGGACTGAGACAATGTGGGCAGAAGGAGCGATGGTTGGATATCCCAGTGAAAAAAGAGTGGCCCTGGTCACCGGATCTACGTCGGGGATTGGCCAAGCGATCGCAACTCAATTAAACCAAGACGGCTTTATCGTCGCCTTTCATTCCCAATCTTCTGTGACCGCAGGACAAGCCTTGGCCGCCGCCCATCCAGAGGCTGCTTATTTTCAGGCTGATTTATCGGACCAAAACCAGGCCCGGCAGTTAATTGCCGAGGTGGTGGACTATTATGGTCGGCTAGATGTATTAGTCAACAATGCAGGGATAACCGCTACCATTCCCCACGCCGCGATGCGAGACGCAACCCCTCAAATCTGGCGAGATCTCTACGAAGTTAATGTGATCGCGCCGTGGACCTTGATTACGGAAGCTGAAACGGCGTTACGGCAAGCGGCGAGTTCAGATTGCCCCAGCTGTATTGTGAATATTAGCTCCCATGCGGGAATTCGCCCTAAGGGAGCCTCAATTCCATATTCTGCCAGCAAAGCGGCGTTGACTCATATGACCAAGTTGTTGGCGGTGAGCTTGGCCCCGGTGATTCGTGTGGTTGCGATCGCACCCGGTCTCGTTGAAACGCCCATGAGTCAGCATTGGACAGCGGCTCGGCAGTTATGGGAAATGCGATCGCCGATGGGCCGTGGTGCACAGCCCGAAGAAATTGCCCAGATTGCTTCAATGTTGATTGCTAGTCATTACCTGACAGGGGAGATTTTAATCTCCGATGGCGGACTCAATTTGACTTAAAAATCTTTTATAAACGCTTCACAAACGCTTTGGGAACGGTATGCAAAATACCTTGGCCTTAGCTCGATCTGAACCACTGTCATCCGCTTAAAGTAAAAAAATGGATGATAAATGTTTGAGCCTTTTGCCGATTCAGCTGGCCTGAAAATGCTGTTCTCCTTAGCTTCTAAAAATGTTGGGTGGGTGATCTAAAGCATCCAGAGAATGGAGTGCAAATATCGCTCTATGAGGGACTCTGGGTATCTCTCTCACAGAATAATATCTCGCCAGTGTGGACTTCAGTTTCTTCTGCACAGTGTGACTGTAGCAATGTTCTGCTCGACTCAGGATTTCTGTATCCAAGTCAGACGGTTGTGTACTCCTTTTTGAAGCGGGTGTTGTGAGGCGATACCGATTGATTGAATGTATCGCTTCCTTCAACAAATGCCCGTTAAAAATCCGCACTGATCCAAACCATCAACAGCTATCAAAAAGAGAATTGTCATGGAAATTAGTAATGGTGAGCATCCAGATCATGGTTGGCAAGGATCTGCACAATTTTCCCATTCTCACGATTTAGGGAGTTATAACTGGCTGGAAGGTCCAGGCAGCAATGATATTGTGAGTCGTTTGAAAGAAGGTACCTTAGGAGACCCAAAGGGGCATAACGATTACAATTTCTCGATCTCTTCTAGAGAAGTGCATCGAGGTGGCCGCCGCAGTAACGTTAGCATTCCCACAGAAGATATCGTTGTCTGGGCCGCTAAAACCTTTGGGGATGGCTTGGTGATGAGTACGAGCTTTGGCATTCAAGCCGCTGTGATGCTGCATTTGGTTACACAAGTTGTTCCCCGTATTCCTGTGATTTGGATTGATACGGGATATTTCCCGGCTCAAACCTACCTATTTGCAGAGAAACTGACGGAACGCTTAGGGCTAAATCTCAAGGTATATCAGTCTGCCCTTAGTCCAGCTCGGATGGAGACGTTATACGGCAAGCTGTGGGAAGTGAACGATATCAATGCCTGCAACTGCTACGACCAAATCCGTAAAATTGAACCGATGCAGCGTGCTTTACAAGAACTACAGGCGACTGCATGGCTCGCAGGAGTGCGCAAGGAGCATATTCACCATCGCCAGCTCATTCATCGCATTTATATCCATGCCAATTGCTATAAAGTTCTACCGATTTTGAACTGGCAGGCCCAAGATATCTATGAATACTTACAAACTTATGGGTTGCCCTATCATCCTTTTTTTGAGTTAGGTTACACCACGGTGGGAGATTGGCATGCTAGCCACGCTGTGAGGGGCGATGATACGTGTGATGGATTCGGCCATCGCAGCACCTCTATACAAGAATTCCAAGACGAAGATGGCTCACCTCTACCCCACACACCACAAGAATTTCAAAGTCTGGATTCTAGCTGCTTATGATGGCTCAGAGGCTGATATCTTGCCTGATCATGACTCACGCTGTTCTAAGCCTCTCCAATCCCTTCAGGGTTTGGCAGATCCGGGATAAGAGCTTGGAGTTGCTCTTGTTCAAAGAGAGTAAATCCAGGTAAAAATTGAGCCTTTTGCACCATTGCCAGACCTTCTTGAACTTTGGCCTGTGCTGAGTGTGTATCCCCTTCAGCCAAAAGTAGAGCTGCTTCTGTTCTCAAGAGAGTTAAAGGATCAATCAGCACTTTTTCTTGAATTTGATCCAGCCATTGGCGGGCGATGTCAGGTTGGTGACGGAAGTGAGCTTCGAAGTAAGCCCCTTCTAGCAATAAAGAGGCACGAAAAAGCTCGGGATAGTAGGTATTGATTTTTAGGGCTTGATCGAGATAGTCCCCGGCTTGTTGGCGATTGCCTTGATCTAAGGTTAGGTAATAGGCAATCATTAGGCCCCCAATATGCTCCATGGAGTTTTCGGGCAGCGCCAATAGCGGGTTCTTGAAGTCTGGATCGATCTCTCGTGGGCGAAGGCCTTGGTGCAGATAAGCTTTGAATTGATATAGCGCCAGAAACCGTTGACCTGGCACATCTTTTTGGGCTAAGTCGAGCATCCGACGGCCATCCGTGGATAGGTAGCCGAACTTGAAGGGGATGGTGTTGACAATCGCCATATGTAGGCTGAGAGAAGAAATAAAGGTAAGACACCAAACAATCGGTGAGTTGCTGATTAAGTTGGGGGATAGCAAAGGCAGAGCCCCGATACAAAACAAGAAAAAGGAGGCTGCAGGGCCACCCATAATCATCAGAAAGAGATGCCGATCCAATCGATGCAGGGATTGAGGGATAGTCTGGACAAAACCGCCTGCCAGTTGCTGACGACATCGGCGTAACTTCAACCCTTGCTCTGTCCGCATCAGGATAAATCGTCCAACCGCGAAGCGATGTAATTTCGCCCCCGTGGCTCGGGCAAAACAATAATGGCCCAGTTCATGGATAAAAACGGCGAAATATTGATAAATATAAAAAATTCCCAGAAAGATAAAGGCTTGGAAGGTGGAGGGGGCATCTACCGAAGAGAGGGGGGGAAGAATACGAGACCACCCCCCCATAATCACTAGAAGAGGCAGAAGTGAAATAAGGGTGTCCTTCCATTTGCTGTGGCCTGGCGGGGTATCTTGAGCGGATTGGTGCGCTACTTGAGGCGGGATATAGTTTTGCTGAGTGAGATACCGTAACCCGACGCTTGTTAAACCGCCATAGAGGAGCCCCCCTGTAAGACCGCCTACTAAAGCAGCGATACCGTAAGTCGTACTAAGCCATAAATAAGTAATGGATCCGAGGACAACGCCTAAACCTCCTCCCAAACATGAGGCCATAAAACTTGCCGGAATCCAACTCCATGCAGGCTGAAATCTCTGTCGGAGAATACGCCATTGGTTGACACTGAAGAGGAGTGGGTAAATGGTGAGAGCGAAGGGAGCCTGGGAAGGGGGCAAGATTGAAGCGATTGCGACGACGAACGGAGTGAGTAGGAGCGTTGCTAAGACGTTAAACCATACCCATCGCCATCTAATAGAAAACGTTGAACGAAGCACCACCCATTGTAGGAACCCAGCCCAGAGAACTAGCAATGGAAAGGCAATGATGCTATAGCTGACGTAACTTTGAGTGGATTGTAGATCAGCTAAGACAATGGGTGCCCCCACACCTGTTCCATAGGCAAGACCATTGCATAAGATCCATTGCAGCCAGAATCTGCGATCGATGTTTGCCTTTGACTGAGTAAGTGTATGGGACATGGAGGGGATTGAAAGAGTGGGTGCGGAAGTCGATATGCATGAGAAATCTGATCAATGAGGCATAATGGCTCAAAATAAGCCCCATCGATCCAAACCTTATTGTTCCCAACGGCTATCCTGGACTCGTCTTTAACCAGACATAGTCCACTCTCAATGCCTATGTAATTTCAACGATGAGTCGAACGAGTCTGCTATCAGTGCTTTGGATTTTCAGCCCAGCCTGTATCGACCTTGGTCATCACCCGGGTGATCTATCTGGTTGGTCATATAGGCATGCAGGCTCTGAAGCCCTCATGTTGAGGGTAGATCTATCGTTGATATCTACGACTGATGCTGGATGGCATACTCACGAAAGCGCTGTAAGTCACTTTTGAGATTAGATTCCACCACATTCCCCAGGAACAGATTATCCATAAACTCCCCTACGACGCCGGGAATTTTATAAGCCACCGTTAGTTTGACCACACTGGTATCTTGTTTGCGATCATAAAAACGAATCGCCCCCCGGTTGGGTAAGCCATCCACAGATTCCCACTGAATAATTTGATTGGGAATTTCTTTAAGGATGCGAGATAACCAAGTAAAGGTTAGACCGCCTCCAGACAGGGTCCACCGGGATAACTCGGGCTTGTCATTTAAAACTTCAACGGAATCAATCCAATTCATCCATTGGGGCATCAACTCTAAATCAGACCAGAGATCCCATGCTGTTTGAATACTGACGGGGACCTCAACTTGTTCACTATGTTCTAGCCAATCTGACATGGATATTTCTCACTCAGTTGCTGAATCGTAGTCGCATTTTCTAAAATCGCTTGGGCGGCTTGGTGGCCGGAAATCGTGGCCCCTTCCATACTATCGATATAGTCTTGATTGGTGTAGCTGCCCGCTAGGAAAAAGTTAGGAATCGGGGTCTTCTGGTGAGGGCGGTAAGGCTCCATGCCTGGGGCTTCCCGATAGAGCGACTGAGCAAGTTTGACCACACTGTACCAAGTCATGTTTAGGTCCCGAGCTGAGGGGAACAGCTCTTGGACTTGCTTAAGAACGTGGTGGGCAATTTCTTCGTTGCTCTTTTTGATAAAGGGATCGCCAGGGGTCAGCACCAATTGCATCAGCGACCCTTCCCCCTCTTTGTAGTAGTCGCTAGGACTCGTCAGAGCTAGATCGGCAAAGCAAGAGAAGTCAGCATCAGCGGTATAAAGCAGGTTATCCAATCCGGTTGCTTTTTCCACCTGTTTGCGGGCTTGAGGGTCGCTCATTTCTGTTACCCAGCCATCAAAGCGGAGCTGTACGGTGGCTACAGGCACGGCATCAAGTTTATAGATATTGTCAAATTCAGACCAATGTCGCCAATCCTCTGGAATCAGCCGCTTAATTCCCGGTACATCACAGGCACAGACATAGGCATCTGCAGTAATGATT
Source organism: Acaryochloris sp. IP29b_bin.148 (assembly GCF_028285565.1). Lineage (GTDB taxonomy): Bacteria > Cyanobacteriota > Cyanobacteriia > Thermosynechococcales > Thermosynechococcaceae > Acaryochloris. Next base: position 1,445 of record NZ_JANQOY010000014.1, on the reverse strand, counting down.
TCATCACCTTCTTCTTTGGCAACGCGGAGGCCGGTAATATGAGTTTCGTCGTCTTTGTTGTCGTACAACACTTCGAGGGTGCGTCGACGTAGGTGAAATTTAGCGCCCCGCTCTTCTAAGTAGTTGATAATCGGTTGATGTAGATACTCTTGGGGCGATCCTTCTAGCATCCGCAGCATGGAGTTTTCCCGGCGGACGGCAAACATTTGGAAGATGGTGAGCATGCAGCGGGCAGAAATATTCTCGCAATCGATAAACCCTAGGGCATAGGCGATGGGGTTCCACATGCGTTTGATGCTGCCATTGCTGCCGCCATGACGGCGAAACCAGTCAGCAAAGCTGATGTTATCTAAGGCGCGGATATTGCGCATGGCCCCTTCGTAGTCCACTAGACCCCGAACAATGGGGCTGGTCCCGAGTGCGATCGCATTCTGAATCTTGTCCCGTAAAGAAAGCTGCGATGTCGTAAAAAAAGCTTTCAGCCCATTAAAGGGAGCCCCAACGAGAAACCGAAAATCTAAGGCTCCTAATCGCCCACCCTGATTGACAAAGGTATGGACATGCTCCTTCAGTAAAAAATGATCTAAGGCTCCTACCTTGGCCATCAGAGCAAATAAGCGACGATAATTGCCGAAGAAAACATGTAGGCCCATTTCAATATGGTTACCCTGGTCATCGACCCAGCTACTGACTTTGCCACCGACAAAGGGCCGCGCTTCGTATAGTTCTACCTCGTGACCCGCATCCACTAAGTCAACAGCGGTGGCCATCCCAGCCAAACCCGCACCTACAATCGCAACACGCATATTTCTTCTCTAACAAAGGGCTTGAACTGCGGCTATTGCAGCTCAGATCTTGAATGTAACAAATTATTGCATACCTTTTGACCGAGTGATTGAAGTTTTTGGGCTAGATTCCCCCGGTCAATTGATCGGGGGAATCTAGCCCATTCATCGTTCTGGACACGTTTGAGGTGATTTGACATCCTCCTCGCTCTGAAGAGACGAGGATTTCCAGTCTAGAGAGCAAGACATAGTTGCACTTCTTCCTGATGAGTTGACAGCTCATCGCAGACAGCCGATACATCGGTCTTACACCCACTCCCTGTCCATTTTTTGTCGTGGATATGCCCTACCCCGACCTGTTTTATATTTGCGGCAGCATTGCCATCTCTGTCTTGAAGCGTCCCGCAACTAAGGCAGACAATCTCTCGAACAGATAGCTCCAACTTGCCCCACTGGTAGCCACACTCAGAGCAATATTGGCTAGTTGGCTCCCAGCGACTAATGACACTGACCTCACGGTCGTACAGTTGAGACTTGGCCTCACACATCGCCCGAAACTCCGACCAACCTGCTTCGCTGATAGCACGAGACAAACGACGATTCTTGACCATTCCCTTTACGTTCAAGTCTTCTAAAGCGATCACTTGGTTGTCGTTGACC
>NZ_JANQOY010000246.1 GCF_028285565.1 Acaryochloris sp. IP29b_bin.148 | reverse complement strand
GTCTGGGCAGATATCAAAGAAGGTCTGCAATATCTTAACGAGCATCGACGGGTGCGCACGGCCCTCATTCAGCTGGTTATTTTATTCTCTGTATTTGCTGCCCTCGCCGTTTTAGTGGTGCGGTTAGCCGAGGTCCTGCCGGGAATTAAAACCTCCCAGTTTGGGTTTTTGCTGGCGACTGGCGGGATTGGCATGGCGATTAGCGCTACCATCCTGGGCTCCATTGGTCAGAACCTACCCCGACATCGCCTCAGTTTTTACGGGTCTATGGGTATGGCGGTCATGTTAGGTGGCTTAGCCTTTAGTACGCAATCCCTCTGGATTTCTTTAGGGCTCATGGTAGGCTTAGGGGCCGCCGCTGCTTTGATTGGCGTTCCCATGCAAACGACCATTCAAGAGAAAACCCCAGAAGAGATGCGGGGTAAGGTTTTTGGCCTGCAAAACAATGCCAGCAATATCGCCTTAAGTCTGCCCCTAGCCCTGGCTGGATTGGCGGAAACCTTCTTCGGATTACAGACGGTTTTACTAGGGCTTGCTGGGATTGTTGTGATCGGGGGGCTCTTATCCTGGTATATTGCCGATACCAGCTCATCTGTATCAGATGATGCAAACCCCTCACCCTTGTCGTCCCCCTAGTCCGTATGCACATCGCTTGGATTGGCAAAAAATCCCCGCCCTGTGGCAACGTCACCTATAGCCGCGAAATTACGAATGCCTTGCTCGATCGTGGTTATCAGGTTAGCTTTTTGCATTTTGCCCAAGATGCCTTTGATGAAGAAACCGGCAAGCCTCTAGATTTTCAAGAGACCCCGGTTCCCCAAGAATGCCAAGAGGTTCCGCTCCCCTTCCTCTACAAATCTCAGGTCTATACGATTCCCACCCTGAAATCGAGCAAAGTTTTAGCGGAGTCTTTGCGCAACCTGAAGCCGGATCTGGTTCATGCGTCCCTGACCCTCTCACCCCTAGATTTTGTCCTCCCGGAAATTTGCCAGGAGTTACAGGTGCCCCTAGTGGCGACGTTCCACCCGCCCTTTAGCCATAAGCATCGCAATTTGTCTTCGGGTACCCAACACTTCATGTACCAGCTCTATGCCCCTTCCCTGGCGAATTACGATGCGGTGATTATCTTTTCCCAAGCCCAGCGGGATTTGTTGATGCGCTTGGGCGTGCCGGAAGCCAAAATTGTGATTATCCCCAACGGGGTGGATACCGATAAATATTCTCCTGGCCCGTCTACCTTCAAAGCTGAACTCCATACCGAGCGTGTCTTTGTCTATCAAGGCCGGATTGCGATTGAAAAAAACGTTGAGTCCCTGCTAAAAGCGTGGAAACAGATACAGGCCCAGATGCCGGTTCATTCCAAACTGGTCATAGTGGGAGATGGCCCGCTGCTGAATGTCCATATGACCAACTATGGCCCTGAACAGAATGTGCTCTGGTTAGGGGCGATTTACGATGAACATCGTCGGATTGAAATTTTGCGGGGGGCAGATGTGTTTATTTTGCCGTCCTTTGTCGAAGGTCTATCCCTATCATTACTGGAAGCTATGTCCTGTGGTGTCGCCTGTCTCGCCACCGATGCGGGTGCAGATGGAGAAGTGCTGGCGGGTGGTGCTGGCATTGTCCTTAATCCCCAACGGACCCGAGGCGAACTCCGCACCTTATTGCCCGTTCTCGCTGAACATCCCGAAATGGTAGAACTCTTAGGGAAAAAAGGTCGCCAGCGAGTGCTAGAGCGATACTGTCTGGAGCGCAACCTCGATCAGCTCGAAAAGTTCTATTCTCAGCTGTTTCAAAACACCAAAGTTGAAGTCTATCGCTAGTTCTAGCAAACACGGTTCTAGCAAACTGGGTCTGGCGCTCGTTCCGCAATTACGGCCTCCGGCAAAATCAGCATGGCATCACCGAAGGAGTAGAACCGATATTGGTGTGCGATCGCATCCTTATACAGCGCCAATAACCGTTCTCGTCCGACCAAGGCACTCACCAGCATGAGCAAACTCGATTTCGGTAAATGAAAATTCGTGATTAACCCATCCACCACCCGCCACTGGTACCCCGGATAGATAAATAAATTTGTGCGTCCCTGCCAAGCCGTCAACGGACCGTTGTGACAGGCCCCCTCTAGGGCTCTCGTCACCGTCGTACCCACAGCAATCACCCGTCCCCCAGCCGCCTTCGTTGCCTTGATTGCATCCACCGTGGTTGCAGGCAAATTCACCCATTCTGAGTGCATATGGTGCTGGAGAATATCGTCTGTTTCGACCGGACGAAACGTGCCAATTCCCACATGCAGCGTCAGGCGGGCTTGACGAATCCCCTGGGCTTGGAGGTGGTCGAGTAGTTCAGGGGTAAAGTGCAAGCCTGCCGTCGGCGCAGCCACCGCCCCAGGATGTTGAGCATAAACCGTTTGGTACTGTTCTGGCTGCGCCCCCGAGTCCTGGATATATGGCGGTAAAGGGACTTCTCCTAGCTGTTCTAGGAGATCCTCAAAGGGCTGATCCACTAGGGGTTCAAATTGAATCACTCGTCCCCGAGTGTCTTCGTCCGTCGCCAACACTACTGCCCGCAATAAGGGTTGCTCTGGGGGGCCAAATTCTATTTGAGCCCCCGGCTTTAACCGCCGTCCTGGCTTAACCAAGGCCAGCCAAGTGAGCGGTTTTCGAGGTTCTAGCAAGAAGACTTCGACGGGCTGAGTCAAGGTCGGATTAATTTTACGACCGATTAGGCGGGCCGGAATAACTCGGGTGTCGTTAAAGACCAGTAAATCGCCAGGTTGCAGGAGCATCACCAAGTCCTGAAAGACTCGATGCTGGTGCACTGCTGGTTGAACCACCAGTAGCCGGGAACGGTCTCTCGGCACGAGAGGGGTTTGGGCAATTAAGGTCTCTGGCAGCGGGTAATCATAGGCTTGGAGGGTTTGATCTAACTCAGGTGTGGAGCCCACAGGTATGCTTTCTTTTTACTGGTGGTGAATGGGGTTGCCCTGGCTATGATAACCAACCAGGTTGGGTATAACCCCCTATTTATTATGGGGATTCTGCTCTACCCATAAGCAAAACCAATCGTAACAATAAGTATAGACAAGCATCTCTACTCACTACACAATCGCTGGGGTTAGTGCCAAGGCAGGCACAATTATGGATTACCTATACTATCTAGGAACAGCAAGTTTAGTCCTACGCGTGGTTCAGCACCTACGCCGAACCACTGCGTTACCCGTCGAGTTTATGACGGTGGTTCATCAGCTAAATGGTTGGGTGTTGCGGATCAAAACGGCACCTGGCTGGACCCAAGAAGATTTAGACAACTTTCGTGCTTTTCTTAGCGAATTAGGTATTCCTTACCAGGTAGACACGCGGGTTAGTACCGTGCTGCAGGCATTGGAATCAGGCCAGTCTCCTGTTGAGGTGATGAGCCAATATCAAGTTGCTGTGATTGCTCACGGCACCCCTGACAAGACAGAAATTGAGGCATTCCGCCAACAGTTTATTCAAGGATTGGGGTACTGCCCAGAAACATTGGCATAGTTACTCCGAATTCACTGAATTAGAAAAAGTCTTTGGCCTTCTGAACAGCAAGGGTCAGAACAAAAATGGCAAATATAAAGATGCCAAAGATCCCGAGATGTTCATTGACATTCACTTTGAAGGTATTGCTAAATTGCTCATTTATACCGTTGATCAAGCCTTCAGCAGCGCTAATGGCCCCATTCCGCTTTAAGCTCCAATCCGTTAAATCCTCTTGATATTGCTCTAAGTCTTGATTGAACTGGTCAAAGGCACCCGGAACCCGAGCATCATCTCCCGTTGGCTGTTGAGGCTGCTTGGGCTTGGGCTGATCGACAATGGGATCATATTCCAGGAGAATCCCGGGAAACTCACACTTTTTGAAGACGCTTTCTCCCATGCAGTCACAGCTTTTTTTGCGATCCTCCTCAATGTCATCATATTCTTTGACTTTGCCTGAGGTCACATCTTGCCAACAGGGGTCTTCAGCGACATCAATCCCTGCGCCCGAAAGCGTGGAGAGCGCTTCAAACGGCCATTTCGTTAAGGACAACTGGTTAAGCACCTTGCCGGGAGGACCAAAGGTATCGATGGGCAAAACCCCACCACCAAAGATAATTTGAGGAATCAGAAAGACTAGGACAAGAATAGGGGCCACACTCTGATTCGGGGCAGCAGCCGATCCCAATAACCCTAGCAACATCCCAGCAATCACCGAGAACGTAATGGTCAGATACATGCCCAAGAGAATACCGGGTTCACTCGGTAAATCCTTGACGGCAATGATTTTAAACAGCAGGAAAATACCTCCCTGATAGAGGGCCAGGAGGACACTCACCCATACCTTGGAGAAGACATAGGGAACAATCTGTAGGCCAATGATGCGTTCCCGACGGTAAATATCCACTTCCTTAACGATTTCTCGCATAGTCGGCAGCGCCCCCACCATGACGGCAAACAGAATGGTGGTAAATAGCATGGTTAACGCCAAACTGGCATCCCCATCTTCCGTGCTGAATAGGGGTTGGCTCCAGGTGACCAGATCCAGCAGTCCTAAGATCGGGGCGACGGCCAACATCAGTGCAAGACTGACGCGATCGCGCATCAGAATCGCAATATTTCGTTTCGACAGAATAAGAAACTGTCGCCAACTGGAGATGGTTTTGACCTGCGCCCCTGGCGCCTGCTGACGTAGACGTTTCGTGCCTCGCTGCACGCCAGATGCCCCCAAGGACTGTTGGCGCTGGGCAACATATTTTTGATAAAGCGGCGACTTGAGATAACGCTGTTGCCACTCCTGGGGCGATAACTCATGTTCAACCTTGGAATAAATTTGGTTGAACTTCTCAACACCGAAATATTGAGGTGCCTCTTTGGGTGGGCCATAGTAGGCTAAATATCCACCCCGCGCCATAAACACCACCTGATCACACATCGTCACATTGTCAGTCGCATGGGTAATCAGCAAAATCGTACGGCCTTGATCGGCTAGCTCCCGCAGCAATTGCATCAGCTCCGCTTCTGTACCCGGATCCAATCCTGAGGTGGCTTCATCTAAATAGAACAAGCTAGGTTTCGTCAGCAACTCCACCCCAATCGAAACCCGTTTAATTTGACCACCACTCAGAGACTTAATAGGCACGGAACGACGATGGGCTAGCCCCAAATCCTGCAGAACTTCGTTAACCCGCATTTTGCGTTCCGCCCGATTGGTGTCATTGGGCATCCGTAGCTGAGCAGCAAAATCCAGCGCTTGCTCAACCGTTAGCTCCATATGGACAATATCGCGTTGGGGAACATAGCCAATTTCACTACGGTAGGCATTAAAGTTGCGGTATAGATCTGTACCATTCACCAAAACATTACCGCTTGTCGCCGGACGGAACCCATTGAGGGCATCCAATAAGGTTGATTTTCCGCCGCCACTCACCCCCGCAATCACCACAAACTCTCTGGCATGAATCGATAAGGAGATATCTTGCAGAAGGTTCAGGTCTTTATTGATAACTTTGTTTAACCCCACGGCATCAAGACGGAGATTCCCCTCTTCATTGCTATGAAAAAGTGTCTCATTCAGATTGAAGGATAGGTTGGTTGGCCCCACCCGAATGGTGTCACCCACTCGCAAAGGATGATGACCCGCAATTTGCTTGCCATTGAGAAAGGTGCCATTGGTCGAGTTAAGATCGAGAACAATGTACGAGCCATCTTGCTTCTTGATTTGCGCATGAAATCGAGAGACTGACGGATGGTTGATCGTCATGTCATTGAGGGGATCACGCCCCAGCGTTAGGGTATCGCGTCCCTTTAGATCTAAATGTCGAGCTTGAGTTAGGGCTGCGCCTGAATCCACATCAGGAACGCCCGAAATAGTTGTTTTTTGGGCAGCAGCAGAAGGGGATGGCTGAGCAGCAGCCAGTACGGAAAAGATCAACTCATAATTGCCGATGCGGACTTGATCGCCCATGACCAATGTTCGAGGCGCATGAGGAACTAACTGAATCCCGTTTACGTAGGTTCCATCCGAGCTATTTAAATCCGTTACCACATATTCAGTGCCGGTGTATTTGATTTGAGCGTGATGTCGAGAAACAGACAGATCATCACCGAGAATCAAATGATTATCAGGGGATCGCCCCAAACTGACCTCATTTTGCGTCAGCGGAAAATCTCGAATAAACGTCTGATCTTTTTGGATATCAAGTTTAGCAGCAGAATTAGGCATCGTCAGAGTCGCGACAGCATGAATGAAACTAGCTCGAAGGGGAGCAACCTGATTGAGGAGACTGAGATAGGCACCAAAGTCCTATCACTCACGTCCGAACATTCATCAATATTAATCCCATTAACGATCCAATCATTCAAGATCAACGGTTACTGACCGACTCAGGAGCGGAGTCTTTGACAAAACTCAGTGGATTGTTCAGGAATGGGAATGTGTTGAGACAAGAGTTTAACCAGTTCTTGCTCAGTGACATCAGGATGCTGAGTGACGGTGCGTTGGTAAACAATCGTAGAAATTGGACCAATAAACTCCGCTAACGTGTTTTGGCACTTTTGACTGAACTCCGGTCGAATAGAAGATTCTCTGTTAGGGAGGATAGGAGTTGTCGCTGATTCAGGAGCAGTAGACGGTGGCCCTATGGGTGATGAAGGTACACCTGTACCTGTATGAGGTGAAGGGGGGCTGGTCGGTGGTGAAGGGGGGCTAGTCGATGGTGAAGGGAGTGGTTGGCTACCTGTGGATACTGGTCCAGACGTTGATCCAGGATGGAACGCATTGGAATTAGAATTGGAACTAGGAAGATTGACGGCCTGGGTAGATTCCAACGCTAAGGCTTGGTTGAGAGCAGACGTGGGGATAAACTGACCACTACTTTCTAATTCAATGAGTTGCTGTAAAACGACTTCGGCATTGGCTGGACGCTGGCTAGCAATAGGAGACATCAGCCAGTCTAAAAGATTCGCAAACCTGGGCGAAATATTGATTGCGGTTGATCGCCACTCAAAGTTATCTGTACTGCCATCGTAGAACTGACTCAGTTCTTTGCCCGTTACCAAATGAACAAACGTTCGTCCTAAAGCAAAGAAGTCTGATTGAGGAACGGCTTGGCCATGAATTTGCTCCCGAGGCGTATAAAACGACGATACAACCCGCGTGCCACCTTGCTGATTATTGGTCACATTCGTCACAGAACGGGCTGTACCAAAGTCCACCAGACAGATATTGCCGTTTGCTTTCAGCATAATGTTGGATGGCTTGATATCCCGATGCAGAACCTGCTGAGTATGCACCACTTGCAGGATCTTCAGAACCTGCTTCAGCCATTGCACCGCTAACTTCTCATCAATGGGATGTCCCCGTTGACGTAAATAATCTTGTAGATCTAACCCGACGATCTTTTCCATCACCAGACAGTGCAGGGGTTCTTTCCAATTCCGAGGATAGAACGTGAAATAAGCGTTGGGTTCAACCTTTGGGATACCAGGATGGCTGAGTTGACTGAGGAGATTGGCTTCTCGTTGAAAAAGTTCAACATGTTTAGGATAGTTATCCGTTAGAATCTTGAGAATTTTGGGACTACTATCTAAATCGCTCACTTCATAAGTTTTGCCAAACCCACCCTGACCCCGTAAACTGAGCACTCGATAGCGGCCTTCCAGCAACAACTCTGAGCCACAGCTAGCACAGAACAAGTGGTCATCTGAGCTTTGTGGATCAGCACAACTAGGATTGATGCAGAGACTCATGCGAGAAAGACAGGCAGGGATAGTGGGAAGAAAATAGGTGCGGAGCTGCGCATTTAATCAATGAGCAGTTGATCAGTGATTGAAATTAAATCTACCGTTTGGTCGCAAATCGCTCTCTTTATAGTTTGTGAATGGGTTGGTTTAGTGCCCCATTCAGATGCATGATGTAACTTGAGTTTAAGGATGAGACCTTATCTACAGAAGAGCTGATGCAACACCTTCTCTTCTTGTACCCCCAGTTAATACATCAACTGTTAGAGAGATCTTTACGCAAGGCGGCAAAATCTACCAAAAGGTTACCCACATTCTCTAGGTTTCTATGTGACATCATCACAAGGAACGGTCAGAAGTAAAAACCTTCTGGTTCTAGTGTATGGTTCTTAAGAACTCTAATAAAATGATCAACATCATCGCAATCCCTTCCTTAGGATCAATGGATAGATGTGATCTGACGCAATACACCTTTATGAATAGCCGTTAATAGGTGCTTATGGTGGGCGTCAAATATTCGAGGATAGCGTCAACATGCTTGTATAAATGCTGATATTCGGTCTTTTTTGCCCATAGTGTTGATGAATTCTAGTTGCATTTTCCCGAGGATTCAGTCCCTAAAAACTCTATAATTTCTGTATATAGCCAGTTTTGTCAATAAAAATATAATGATTTTGGTTTACTTCACGGAATAGCTAGCGCTTCTTCATGATTGTAGCTGCCAACACCTTATCCGCTCACCTCAATTTTCAGCCCAGCCCACAACCCTTGTTATCAGAGGCCGCGATCGTCTTCAAAATTTACAAATCTAAATAAAACAACCCATCGATATCCGTCTTTTGCGGTTAACCAACGTTAATCAGCTTACCTCTATAGAAACAGCAACGATAAGATGTATGTCTGGGCCACTGCTTTAGCCATACGCACATCCAATAATTAAGTAATGTTTCTGTTCCCTATCTCCCTATTATCAGTGGCTAGTCCAGTTACGCCATTGCTCGGAGATGTCCGCCTGGATCTGATGATTTTGGTGATTCTGCTGTTCTTATCCGCGTTCTTTGCTGGGTCTGAAACGGCCATCACGGCTCTCGACAACCTCAAGCTCAGGGCTTTGATGAAAGCGGAAGGGGATCCAGATGGGCTCTATCGGTTAGTGCTAGAGAAACGGGCTCGATTTATCACCACCCTGCTCGTAGGCAACAACTTGGTCAATAATTTTGCGGCGATTTTGACCAGCAATTTATTTGTGATCTGGTTCGGTGGAGCTGGCGTAGGACTGGCCACCGCCGTGGTCACCTTCTTGCTCCTTCTGTTTGGTGAAATCACCCCTAAATCCTTGGCAGTGAATAATGCCATGCCCATTTTTCAATGGGTGGTTCGTCCTATTTACTGGTTGTCCATCCTGTTATTACCGATTATTCGCTTGTTCGAATCGATTGTGCAGGTGGTGATTCGCTTTTTTCAGAGTGGCTTAAAGCAACAAAATGAATCGCTGCAAGATTTACAGCTCTTGATTGAAGTGCTTGGGGGACGAGGCCAGCTCGATTTACAGAAGCGCCAACTCCTCAACAAAGCATTGATGCTGGATAATCTGACGGTACGCCAAGTCGTTAAACCTCGGGTAGAGATGCAGACCGTTGACCATGAAGCCACGATGCAAGATGTGATCGATATTTGTCTAGAAAGCGGGTATTCGCGGATTCCGGTGCAAGAAGAGTCCAAAGACTCCATTGTGGGCGTGATTCACTTAAAAAGTGCGGTGCAACACCTCAAGACTCAGGGAAATGAAGTGGTGGCTGCAGCGATGGACCCACCCGTCTACATTCCCGAAACTAAACGGGTTGCTGATCTGATGAAAGAGATGTTGCATCAGCGTCTTCATTTAGCGATCGCAGTGGATGAGTATGGCGGCACAGTCGGTTTGGTGACCTTAGAAGATCTGTTAGAGGAGCTGGTGGGCGAAATTTATGATGAGAGTGATTCCCCCAGCTTTGCGAAGCCACGACGATATTTGGGGTTAGGGTTGTTATCTCGCCAGGGCTCGAACCCTTCTTAATCGGTTTAATCGGTAGACCGGAGGCGCGATTGGGCAATTTGCCAACTGAGAAACATAACAGGCAAGAGTCCGACCATTACAATGGCGAGCGCAGGGGCCGCAGCTTCCACTAACCGTTCATCAGATGCATAACGGTAGACGCGCACCGCTAAGGTATCAAAATTGGGGGGTTGGATGACGATGGTGGCGGGCAGTTCTTTCATCACGTCCACAAACACCAACATCAAGGCTGTCAGTAAACTCCCCCCCATCATGGGAGCATGCACTTTAGCAAGGGTACTGCGGGCAGAATGGCCTAAGCTATAGGCTGCATCATCAAAGCTGGGTTTAATTTTTGCTAGCCCTGACTCTACTGAGCCGAGAGAGACCGCTAGAAATCGAACCAAATAGGCGAAGATCAAGGCGGTAATGGTGCCCTGGAGCAAAGAATCCAGGTTAAACCACTTTTGGAGCAGGGGTGCGATCGCACCATCTACCTGAGCCAAGGGAATTAGAATGCCCACCGCAATCACCGAACCCGGAATCGCATATCCCATCGCGGCCACCCTCACCCCCAGCCGCATCACAGGTGTACCGCTCAAGCGCAAGCCATACACCAGAAATAAGGACAGCAACACCGCCAGACCCGCCGTTAGGGTCGCCAACAGCAAGCTGTTCAGAGCCAGCGGCAAAAATTGCTGATCCAGGGTCTCGGCTCTATTTTCCAGGGTCATCTGCACCAGTAAGGCCCCTGGAATCAGTAACCCCAAACCAATCGGTAAACAGCAGCTCACCCAAGCCAACACCGCTCGTCCACCTCCCAGCTTATAGGTCGATAGGCGCTGAAACGGGCTGCTGGTTTGGTAGTAGCGGGCCTGTCGGCGCGACCATCGCTCCAATAAAATCAAGCTGAGAATAAACATCATTAGCACTGCCGCTAGTTGGGTCGCCGCCATCTGCTCGCCACCACCAAACCAAGTCCGATAAATGCCTGTGGTAAAGGTAGGCACGCCAAAGTATTGAACCGTGCCAAAGTCATTGAGAGTTTCCATCAGGGCCAGCGCTAAGCCTGCTGTAATCGCAGGACGCGCCAGGGGCAGGGCCACTTTTACAAAGCTTTGCCAAGGATTACACCCTAAGGACCGACTGGCTTCTTGGGTACAGATGGACTGCTCCAAAAAGGTGACCCGCGTTAATAGGTAAACGTAGGGATAGAGGACTAGGCTAAACATTGCGATCGCACCCCATAAGGACCGAATATTCGGGAACCAATAGTCCGTGGCACTTTCCCACCCAAACCCATCGCGCAGGAAGGTTTGAACAGGACCAAAATAGTCGAAAACGTCTGTATAGGTATAAGCGAGCAGGTAAGCAGGAGCGGCTAACGGTAGCAATAATGCCCATTCAAAGATGCGACTCCCTGGAAACTCGCACATGGTCACTAACCACGCCGTCCCCACCCCAATGATCAGAACGCCAACACTCACCCCCAGCATCAGGAGTAGGGAATTGGTGATATAGGTGGGCAGAACAGTAGTGGCGAGATGTTCCCAGGTCTCACTTTGATTGGTAAAAATACTGCTTAAAACCACAAAAATAGGGGTGGCAATCAATACCGCAATCCCCATCACCCCAATCGTCCACATATTCCATTGCAGAGTCGTAAAAGGGCTGAGGACGCGGGATAGTCTTAAAAAGGATTTAGAAGACAAATTCAGAGGGATGGTGACTGTATAGTCCAGTATTGCATTCTGCCAAAGCCCATGATGTAGAAATTACATTCGCAGACCAGCGTCTTGGAGATCCTTTTATACTCAAGATATAACCCCAGCGGGTCTAGATTATGACAACTAGGGTGGCTCTAGCCTATCTCTTGATCCTTAGCTATTTCGTTGTTGAACGTTTGTTAAGACAAGGTCAGCCAGCCCTCAGTCTGCAACCCGGCCAGTCTGATCAGAGCAGCTCAAAAATGCTCTGGATCAGTGGTTTATTTAATCTTCTGCTGGTACTGATTGCCCCACTATTGAATACTGTTTCGCTGGGGCATTGGCAGAATTTATGGGGGAGCTGGTTGGGGCTAGGACTGATGGTGAGTGGCCTCTGTTTACGCTACTGGGCTGCGAAAACCCTGGGCAAATTCTATACCCGAACGCTGCAAACCTTCGAAGGCCAGGACATTATTGAGCAGGCCCCCTATAACCTGATTCGTCATCCAGGTTACCTGGGAACGTTCCTTTGGATCATCGGGGCAGGATTAGCCGTTGAGAATTGGATAGTCACGGTCACGGTTACAGCCGTTGGCCTGCTATCTCGGATATACCGTATCCGCTCAGAGGAAGCCATGCTGCTCGCAGAACTGAGTGAGCAATACCAAGCCTACTCCCAAAAGACGTGGAGACTGGTGCCTTTGATTTATTAATGCAGCCTTTAGGTGGTTCATCTTGCGATCGCATCTACAGTAGAACTATCTGAACTAAAAAATCGAGATGGGCATGCACTCTCTATCAGCAACAGTTTCGACCCATGTAAACACGGATCAAGCTGTAGCCTTTGAAACGATTGTCCCCATTGACCTTACTACTATCTTCCAAGGCTATGGTCCGCTCCCTGCGGTCACAAGCGTTGAGGGTCAGAGTGGGGCATGGGATACGGTGGGACAAACCCGTGTCGTCCTGTTGTCCGACCAGAGTTCTTTGACGGAGACACTCACCCAATACAATTACCCAAATTACTTTAGCTACACCCTTAGCGACTTCACTGGCTCACTGCGTTTTCTCACTTCATCGGCCCAGGGAGAGTGGTGGTTTAGTCAGAGGGAAGCAAGCCAGACCTACATTCAATGGCGTTATGCCTTTCAGGCCCGGTCGATTCTTGCGATTCCCCTGTTGTGGCTGCTGGTTAATGGGTTGTGGTGTCGCTATATGCATCGGACATTACAACGCGCCCAGACCTATATTCGGCCCAATGAAAATGTAATGGGTATGCGCTGACATTCAGAAAGGCTTAGAATCGCTACCCTAGATAGCGATGTGTTAGCATCAAGACTTCATGAAGCCAGGGGATTCGCCATTCAAGCTATCGATCATCACTGCAACACATCAACGGGCCACAGCGCTTAGAGACGTCGCCCTCGCTAGCTTACTCCAGCAGACTGATCTCGATTTTGAGTGGGTGGTCATCAATGATGGTAAAGATACTGACACCCGAAACTTAATTCAATCCACTGAGCTTCCTTTTCGGCACCAATACCTAGAAATCGATCATCCCCAAGCAGGGTTTGGCCTATGCATTGCACGCAACTTAGGCATAGAGACGGCTAATGGAGAGCACATCTGTTACCTGGATGATGACAACAGCCTGAGACCTGATTGTACGGCCACCCTTCACACTTGGTTCAAGCAATCTCCCCACAGCCAATTCTGCTTGCCACAGCAATGGCGACGCAGAGATGTCATCAGAAACGGCCAAGTGGTTAAGCAGGGGAAGCCCTTTGTCTCACCCAGTCCTGAAACGACTCTTAATGACCTAATCACCCAACAGTCGCTGTTCGATAGCAACGGCTTCACCCACAAACGCACCGGATCGCCTCGCTGGAACCCGCGCTACAAAATATTCTGTGATTACGAATTTTTCCTTCAGTGCGTCAGCCAATGCGATCATGCCTCGGAAGAGCAATTTTTCTTTATTCCTGAAATATTGGTGAACTATATCCAGACCACGGACGGCATTATTGGACAATCAGGTTATGGTGAATGGGCGAGAGAGTTGCAACAGCTCTATGATCAACGCCTAACCTATAAAGGGATAAAGGCAGAGTGGGCTAATTGGATGCCCCAAGCAATTCAGAAGTACCAGCAAAAATCTCAGGTTCCTCTACCAGCATTCACGAGGTGACGACATGATCAGTAAAGAAGCCATTGCCACCCAACAACTCAGCCCCGTGGTTGAGACTATTTTTCATTGGCAAGCTGATGATCCGAGTCATTGCTTGCTGAGGATTTTTGTCGATGGCCAAACTCAGCAAGCATATGTAGTGGCTTCAGAGCTGTATAGCAACAAAACAATGGAGAAGCATGTGCTCCATGATTTCGAAGAATTGGCTCTAGATATATTTACTAGGCATTCCACTTTACTTGATCCAGACAATATCAACGGGGTGAGCTGGATTAGTCACTATGGTAGATTCTCAGTTGTAGTTTCCTTTGAGAACTTAACAAAACCAGAGGAATTTAGAAAAGTAGATTTACCTTGGCCTCTTCCTGAACAGTTGTCACGATATGACGGCAAGGATACTTACCTAGAAGAACCAGACGAACAAAAACTATTTTCTCAGATATTACTTGAACCCGTAGCAAATATATTAGACAGGATTTCAGGTGACCTTTGAGATAAAGGGAGGGCCAAGCCTTAAAGAAACCAAGGATAGACTTCGCTCCTTCTCTAGAAGTTTCGCTAACAAGCAGATAACCATTATTCGTTTTAAACCTCCCCAAAAGGTACAAAATCCTACTGAACTTGCAAAGTATGAGGCAGCAAGGTTTTCTACTGAACATAAGATAAAAACATTTGTCGCTTTAGGTTGCAACGTTAAAGATTTATATCTAGGTTTTTCTACGTCAAAAGGTGAATTTCAAGAGTTATTAGCTGAGGCAAATATAACCTCAGTCGGCATCATAGTTCAAAACCCTTTCCCCGAAGGTTTTCAGGAAGAGTTATCTGCTATATCCTATGAGAAAGATATAGATGGCCTACGAGATAATAACCCGATCTTTTTTCCCCGAAGGTTTTCAGGAAAAGTTATCTGCTATATCCTATGAGAAAGATATAGATGGCCTACGAGATAATAACCCGATCTTTCAAGTCTCAGCCACCTCAGAAACTATATTCCGTATTGTTGGGCCTTTTGTTGAAGATAACGATATCGTTGCCGTAGTAGGTGCGAAAGGCTTTGTCGGTGGTGGTGTCATAAAGCTATTAGAGGAGGGAGAAATAACTACCCTTTGCCTTGATTATGGTGATGATTTACTCCAAACCCGAAATGCCAATATCGTCATTTCAGCAACGGGTGTCCCAGAGCTTCTAGATGAGCGCCATATCACCCCTGAGCATCGATTAGTTGTAGATGCTGGCTTTATCCCCCTCGCTGATTCCCCGATCCTTGGAGATGTCAACCGATCAGCTTATGACATCCCTCAGGGCATCACCCCAGTTCCAGGTGGAGTGGGTCCATTCCAAATGGCTACGCTGATGGAGCGCTTGGTTGCAATAACCTGTGAAAAAGAGTTTAAGCCTTGGACCATACAGGCTTCTGAAGTAACCCCCCTCGATTAAAAGTGATCAGCTCTATCAAACATTGATCTATCTGCAGTATCCATGACTCTATGCATCATGAAATTACTAAGAGCGGTGACCCTTTCGCTAAAATATTGACATGAAATGCAAAGAGAGCCAGCAAACGACTTGAATGGCGAAGACAAACTATGCCTACTGGCAAGATGGGAAGTTGGGTTACCTTGATGAGTACCCCGACTACTGGACTCAGGGTGAATCTGAAGCAGAGCTACGAGAAAACCTGCTAGATATCTATCGGGATCTTTCTAGCGGTTCAGTAAACCCTATGCTTATTGATAACAATTGAGAGCCAATGATGACACCCCCCCAATCCGTTGAATTTTTAGATGAATTTGAAGTGATTGTGGTGGGGGCAGGCCATGCCGGTTGCGAAGCCGCCTTAGCCGCTGCTCGGATGGGCTGCAGTACCCTCTTACTCACCCTTAATCTGGATAAAATTGCTTGGCAACCCTGTAATCCAGCGGTGGGAGCACCCGCCAAATCTCAGCTGACCCATGAAGTGGATGCTCTGGGGGGTGAAATTGGCAAAATGGCCGATCGCACCTATTTACAAAAGCGGTTGCTCAATCATTCTCGGGGTCCTGCCGTTTGGGCCTTACGGGCTCAGACTGACAAGCGCGAGTATGCGGCAGTGATGAAAACCATCGTTGAGAACCAGAGCAATCTGACAGTACGCGAAGGCATGGTTACGGATTTGGTTCTGGGGGAAAACGACGAAGTGGTTGGGGTCCAGACCTATTTTGGAGTGGCCTTTCGCTGTCAGACCGTTATTTTGACCACAGGCACCTTTTTAGGGGGACGGATCTGGGTTGGAGATAAGTCTATGCCCGCTGGACGAGCTGGAGAATTTGCGGCTGAAGGACTGACTGAAACCTTAAATCAATTGGGCTTTGAAACAGGTCGGTTGAAAACTGGGACACCCGCTCGGGTCGATAAGCGGTCTGTAGACTTTAGCGTGATGGAGCCTCAGCCCCCCGATCAGCAGGTGCGTTGGTTTAGTTTTGATCCTGCGGTTTGGATTGAGCGGGAACAGATGAACTGCTATATCACCCGCACAACGCCCGAAACCCATAAGCTGATTCAGGACAACCTACATCTATCCCCCGTCTATGGGGGGTGGGTGGATGCCAAAGGTCCACGCTACTGTCCCAGTATTGAAGATAAAATTGTTCGCTTTGCCGATAAGGCTAGCCATCAGATTTTTATTGAACCAGAAGGCCGCGATATTCCTGAACTTTATATTCAAGGATTTTCCACGGGTTTACCCGAAGCATTGCAGTTACGAATGTTGCGATCGCTGCCCGGTCTCGAACAGTGTGCGATGCTGCGCCCAGCCTATGCCGTGGAATATGACTATCTCCCCGCCACCCAGTGTTATCCCACCCTGATGACCAAACGGATCGAAGGTTTATTCTGTGCGGGACAAATTAATGGCACCACGGGCTATGAAGAAGCGGCGGCTCAGGGGATTGTTGCCGGTATCAATGCCGCTCGGTTTGTGAATCAGCAAGAAATGCTTGTTTTCCCCAGAGCGGAAAGCTATATTGGCACGCTCATCGACGACCTGTGCACCAAAGACTTACGAGAGCCCTATCGGATGTTGACGGGCCGATCCGAATATCGCTTGCTACTGCGATCGGATAATGCCGATCAGCGGTTGACGCCCTTAGGCCGTGAGGTGGGTCTGATTGATGATCGGCGCTGGCATTTGTTTACTCGTAAGCAGGCTGCGATTACGGCTGAGAAAGAGCGGCTCCATGCCACTCGCCTCAAAGAGCGCGATCCTGCTGCTCAGGCCATCGTCCAGACAACAGGCGAAAAAATTAAAGGGTCGATTACTCTATCTGATCTGCTGCGTCGGCCCAAGTTTCACTACTGCGATCTTCAACAGCACGGCTTAGGCATTGAGACCCTGGAACGCTCTGAACGCGAGAGCATCGAAATTGAAATTAAATATGCGGGATATATTCAGCGCCAACAGCGCCAGATTGAGCAGGTCAGTCGGCAAGAACAGCGAAAGTTGCCTGAAAATATCGATTACGCCAGCATTGAGACACTCTCGATGGAAGCACGGGAAAAACTAGCCAAAGTCCGTCCTCTGACGGTGGGGCAAGCCTCTCGAATTGGTGGCGTCAATCCTTCGGATATCAATGCTTTGCTGTTTTATTTGGAAACCTTGGCGCGATTGTCCCCAGTCCGCTAAACGCCTGTGATACCATATTAAAGTCTTGTTGGCTGTGGTCAACAACGGGATGTAGCGCAGTTTG
>NZ_JANQOY010000210.1 GCF_028285565.1 Acaryochloris sp. IP29b_bin.148 | reverse complement strand
TGGCTGCCTCTTCAAAGGTGCGACAGAAATCATCGACATCGCAGAATATTTCGGTCACATCAAGGCGGGGTAAGCTGATAGACATGGCTGAGGTAAAGCGGTACGGCATACTGCAAATATATGCCCCAGTCTTTTCTCATGCCCTATTTCTTCGTCGAACTCACGTTTATTCAGATGTCAGATCTGAGTGGCAGGCTCGATACACTTGGGAATAGGTCTCAATCAAAGGCATCCCGTAAGCAGACACGGTGTGGAAGGCTTGACGATGAGAATGGAGCTGTGACTGAACGTAAGGACTTTGGGCGATCAGGGCACAGGCTTGCTCAGGTGATTCACCGTGCATCAGAGCTTCCGCCAACACTCCCCGATCCAGCGTTTGGCCCATGTCTGGGTAAAGAGCCACAATAGCGTAATAGTCATCGTAGGTTGAGCCGAGACAGTGAACCCCCAAATCTTGATGAGCCGCGTGTGCTAATTCAACGTAGCGATCGCGAATCCTAGAACAAGAGTGGGCTTGAGTATTCACCACAGCAGTCTCTTCCATTGCAGTATGGTCCTTAAGTACAGGGCAATTTAGGGGCGAAGTCAGTATCATCTCCAAATATTAGGGAAAGGATAGTTATCCCCAGTGATGAATAACTATCCTTGAGTGCAAGTGAGACTATCTCTGAGTGCAAGTGAGGTTAATCACTAAGATAGCCATGCGCTTACTGTCGCAGTTCCGACTGAAACCAAACATCGTGGAACTACGGAAGTCATTCAATGGATTTCAAATCATCAATACCGTCGTCCATCCGGCCCTAATTCGGTCGGTAGGAATCTCCGTAGAAATACGGTTGTTGTTGAAATGTAATATCGTCCCTCTACGGGTCAGGGGTCATCCATCACATCCATCTGGGGGGGAGCGGGATTGGAAGATGTCTGTAAACCCAAGCGTCTTTCCCGCAGCTTTAAGAGAATCTCAGCGTGGACTTCCCGGGAAATAGGATAAAAATAGGCCAGGAGTAACCCGATCAACAAAATCACAGTCGGCAACGGGCCAATAATGACGCGAATCGCAAAGAGCGCTTCAGGCGGCTGAGCCGGGATTGGCAATCCTGGGGCAGGCGTAATAAATCCTGAGGCATCCAGCGCTTGCCCGACCAGGAAAATGCCTAAGGCTAACCCCATTTTCTGCAGGAAAACCATAATGGCATAGAAAATGCCTTCTCGCCGTTCCCCTGTTTTGAGTTCATCTAATTCAATAACATCTGGCAGCATCGACCAGGGCACCAGGTAGGCCGTGGCCACCCCAACTCCGGAGATAACACTGAGGAAATAGAGGCCAACAATTTGACCAGGCTGCAAAAAAAATAAACCACCTTGAGCCATAATCCACAGCGACATTCCCAGAAAATACACCATCCGTTTGCCCATCCGTGCACTCACGGCTGTCCAGACAAATAGCATGACAATCGCAACCGCTTGGACCGTGAGCGCAATCCAAGTGTCACCGTCATATTCCATCCATTTGAGGACAAAGAAGCGAAGATTAGCAGCTGTGAGTTGAAAGGCTAACCAAGAACAAAAGTAAATGCCGATCACATACAAAAAGGGCCGGTTGGAGAAGGCAATTTTGACCTGAGCCAGGATTGGTAGGGGCTTAGCTGCTGTTTCTGGTGTATACCGTTCCTCTGTTCCCCAAACGCACCAATATAAGGGCAGGACCGACAAGACGGAACAGACTAATCCGAGAACCCAGTATTGCTGCGTTGGATCCGGAATGATGCCTTTAATCACAATTTCTAGCAGTAAAGCGAGGATGCTTCCCAGAATGGAAAAGGTGAAGCGGAAACTGTTCAGACTGGTCCGCTCATTAAAGTCCTGGGATATTTCTGCTGTTAACGCTGTGTAAGGAAGATTGACTGCTGTAAAGGCTAAATTAAACAGAATGGAGATAATAACGTAATACCAAAATAGCCCCCAGTTATTGTCAGCGACGTTATTACTGAAATGGGGAACGAGCCACTGTAAAAAGAAAAATAGACCAAAGGGGATCGACCCCATTAAAATCCAGGAGTGACGCCGCCCCCATCGAGAGCGAGTGCGATCGCTGAGCACACCAATGATCGGATCATTGATGGCGTCGCTCACTTTACCAATGGCGACGACGGCTCCAGCCATCCCAGGGTTTAAGCCAGCTACTTTGGTCAGAAAAAACAATAGGGAAAAAGCCAGTAGCGTTGCTGTAATGCCTGCCCCCATGTCACCTGCACCATAGGCGAGCTTGGTGCTCAGCTGTAATTTTTTAGAGTTGAGTATTGGTGCTTCAGACATGTGTGTGCGTGGCCATCTATGACCTTCAATTGTGCCTTACTCGCTGTCCCTTGCTATAGTTTCTTACCAAACTAAATGAATTTTGTGCCTCTCTTCGACTCAAGAGACAAATTGCAGGGAGCATGCTTGGAATCTGGTTGTTTTAGGCTAGAAATCGGAGTCCTCACCCAGCTCTTCGATCAGCAATTCCATTTGTCCTTGGCGATCGGCGAGGAATGTCTCACATTGCTGTAGGTAGGTAATCGCAACGGCAAACTTTTCGAAGACCTCGGCCAGATCGAGCTGCCCCATTTCAATCTCATTGATAATGGATTCTACGGTTTGGATGGTGTCTTCATACCGCCAGTTTGGCGGTATTTGGGGGTCTGTCTGAGAAGAAGGGGGGGCATCAGCGTTGGGAGTCATGATCCGATTTTAAAGCAGGGGGCTGTATAGACGAAACACGGGCGGTGAAGGTACCTTCAGCTAACTGAACCTGGAGTTCTTGGTTGATATGCAGGGTGTGGGTATGACGCACAATTTGCTGATCAGTCGTTTGGACTAGGGCATATCCTCGCTGCAAGACTGCGGAAGGATTCAGGGCTAGCAGCTGCTGTTGTAAGAGCTGTTGGTGCTGCTGGGCTTGTCCAAGGCGCTGTTTTGTTGCCTGGAGCAGTTGGCGCTGGAGGCGAGATCGCACCCTATCTTCCCGCTCTACCCGTCGATCGAGCTGTAAACGCTGTAAGCGCGTTTTCTGATGAAGTAGATGTTCATGGGCGAGATCGAGCTGACGGTTGAGAATAATATACAAGCGAGCAATACTGCTGCGGTAGTCTACCTGCCAATCGCTTAAACGTGGGATGTGCTCTGCGGCTGCCGTGGGGGTATGCGCACAAACATCAGCCACGAGATCGGCGAGGGTCTCGTCGCGTTGATGGCCAATGCCAGAGATGACGGGGATGGGACAGGTTGCGATCGCGCGCACCACCCGCTCATCATTAAAGCAAGCTAAATCTTCGATCGCTCCACCACCCCGCGCCACAATTAAAATATCTGCTCGACCATCCTTGATAATCCGCTCAATGGCCACCACAATTGCTTCAGGGGCCTGTTTTCCCTGCACTTGCGTGGGGGAGAATAGCACATGTAAGCCAGGATGGCGGGCCTTCAGCGTGCGCTGGATATCTCCCCAAGCTGCAGCTTGGGGAGAGGTGACAACCCCAACCGTTTGCGGATAGGACGGCAGCGCTTGTTTGTGGAGCGGATCAAACAGTCCTTCTTGGGTTAAGCGATCACGCAATTGCTGATATCGCAGCGACCGCAACCCTTCACCTGCAGGCAAAAGCTGCCAAGCGATCAGCTGATACTGTCCTCGCTGGGGGTACAACCGGATCCGGCCTAAAACAATGATCTGTTCTCCGGGTTCCGGCTCAACGACCAGCTGCTCACAATAGCTATTCCAAATGACACAGCGGATGCAGACTTGCTCTTGCGGATCCTGAAGTGTGAAAAAGAACCCACTCCGATGACGAACGGCACTGGAAACTTCCCCCTCCACCCAAACCTGCATCAATAACGCATCATCTTCTAGGAGGGCCTGGATATAATCCGTTAAACCTTTAACAGATAGGATGTCCGGTGGAATCAATAAATTGGGTTGATAGGATGTCATGCGCGGATTTCCCAGCCGATAGAAATAATGAGAACATCGTCCTTGTTACCCAAACCCATGCCATCTCAACAAGGTTATCCCCCTGGCTTCGGAAAACTACTGGGAGATTTAAAGTATTCAACTCGTTGATCAGCTAACGCTTTACTCATAAAATCACGCCATACAGGACCCGCATAGCTTCCTCCGGATGCCCCACGCCCCATCGGCGAGTAGTCATCATTACCAGCCCATACCCCCGCTGCGAGTTGGGGCACATAGCCCACAAACCAAACATCTCGCTCAGAAGAGGTGGTTCCCGTTTTACCCGCTGCCGGTCGTCCAATTTGAGCTGACGTTCCGGTTCCCCCATTAATCACAGCTTGCAAAGATTGCGTCAAGGAGGCAGAAGCCCACGGATCCAAAACCAACTTCGGTTGGGGCGTGTTATCTAACAACAATCGACCACTGCTATCCGTTACTTGTGCGATCGCAGTCGTCTCTGACTGCCAACCATTATTCGCAAACGTGGCATAGGCTGACACCATCTCTAAGGGGGTCAAATCTACGGAGCCCAAGGGCAAAGAAATCACTGGAGGGATGGGGCTTTTAATCCCTAATACACGGCAAATATCAATCACTTTCTCGACGCCCACCTTTTGACCCAGCACCACCGCTGGAATATTGCGAGAGGTGGCCAGCGCTTGGCGCAGTGACATGGACCCCCCGTAGGTTTTGTCATAGTTTAAGGGGGTATAGCCGCGTGCCGTACCATCATTAAATGTCACCTTCGTATCATTAATGACGGTGCTCGGTGTGTATTTCCCCGAGGCGAAGGCCGCATAATAAACAAAGGGCTTAAACGCTGATCCGGGCTGCCTAATCGCTTGTGTGGCTCGGTTAAACTCACTTTTCTTGCTGTCCACCCCCCCCACAATCGCCTTGAGAAAATGAGTTCGAGGATCTACAGCCACCAAGGCCATTTGATCTGCACTATAGGAGATGCGTTGTTGTCCCCAACGCACTGATTCTTCGGCAATTTCCTGGAGTTTTAAATCGATAGTTGTTTGAATCCTCATCCCGCCTTTGCTGAGGGCATCTTTGCCAAATCGCCGCGTGAGTTCCTTGACAACCGTATTCGTGACATAAGGGGAGCGACTGACTTGAAAAGAGGTGACTTTCCCAAATTTCAACGGTGTGTCCAGAGCCACTTTCTCTTCTTCTGCCGTGATCCAGTTCAGCTCTTTCATCCGATTCAGAACAACCGCTTGCCGCCGCTTGGCGATTTCGAGGGTCTCATCAGTGACTGAATCATAATCGAAAGGACTATAACTTTCAGGCGCTTGAATAATGCCTGCCATCATGGCCGCTTCTGCCAAGTTGAGTTCCGAGGACGATTTATCGAAATAACTCCGGGCTGCGGTCTCAACACCATAGGTATTATGTCCCCAATACACTTGATTGAGGTACATTTCCAAAATTTCGTCTTTTTTAAACAGCTTTTCCAAGCGCATGGCCAGGACCGCTTCCGATACCTTCCGACCTAATTCCCTTCTGGGCGTTAAGAACAAATTTTTGACCAGCTGCATCGTTAGGGTTGATGCTCCCTGGACCGTTTCTCCCTGCTGTAAATTCACGACCATGGCTCGTAAAATCCCGTAGGGATTGATGCCATCATGCTTGTAAAAATTACTGTCCTCAATCGCCAAAACCGCGAGTTTTAAATGGGGAGAAATGTTATCCAGAGGGACAACTTCGCGGTTTTCTTCATCGTGGAGACTGGCGAGGATTTTGCCGTTGATGTCATAAATATGGGTGGTCTCATTGGGGATATACCCCTTTAAAGACCGGACATCTGGCAAGTTACGAAAACTGATGGCTACCCCCATTAAGCCACCCGCTATTGCCGCACTGGCTAGCATGGTGGTGATCAAAATCGTTGAACCCGCTGCTTTCCCAATACCACCGATGAAACTCGTTTTTTGGGGTAAGCTTTGTGGGCGCTTTTGGCTGGCAGTTCGCGATAGGGACACAGCAGTTTTACATCCTTGAGAAAAAATGAGAGCAGTCACCACTCAGGCATTATCCTAGCAATTTTGCTCAGGTATACTACTTAGAAAGCAAGGAATGGATAGGGCTGAGCAGGGATGCGATGCCTTTCAATCGTGGCAGAACAGGAGACTCTCATTGTGTTTGAGCATAGCTTATCATCCTCGTCTTGCCACAAGACGTCAATTTCTTCCTTGAACATGAAATAAAGCCTGGACTGCTATTCTTATCGTTTATGCTCACAGCCATTCCCTTAAGATGAAAAGGGAGCATGGCAAGCTTAACGTTTGGTTGTTTACTGTTCCAGAGCTTAGGCGATTCCCCAATGTCCCTAATCTTGATCTGTTGTGCGCTCAAATTCAACTTATGGTAGATGCGGTATCTTCATTGCTCCAGCGGGGCGTTAGCGATATTTTCCCCTATGACGCTGAGTCCAAGGATACGGATGTTAATCTGGCCCGTAAATTAGACATAACGGATCGACCACTGCGGATCAAGCTTGGGATTGACCCCACAGGCACCGATTTGCATTTAGGGCATAGTTTACCCATTCGAAAGCTCCGCGCTTTCCAGGATCTGGGACACACAGCAGTCCTAATTATTGGTGACTTTACAGCTCGGGTGGGTGATCCAACAGGCAAATCTGAGGTGCGTCGACAGCTAACAGAAACAGAAGTTGCGGACAATATTCGCACCTATTTGGATCAAATCAAACCAATTTTGGATTTTGATACGCCCGGACGACTAGAAGTTCGTTATAACTCTGAATGGTTGGCCAAGATAGATCTGGCGAAGATCCTCGAATTGCTGACAACGATGACGGTGGGCCAAATGTTGGCCAAAGAAGGATTTGCTGAGCGCTACCAGCAGGGTACCCCCGTGTATTTACACGAATTTTTGTACCCGCTGCTACAAGGCTATGACTCAGTGGCAGTCCAAGCAGATGTGGAACTCGGGGGAACCGATCAAAAATTCAATATTGCCATTGGTCGAGATTTACAACGGCATTTTGGCTTAACCCCTCAATTTGGCCTCTTAACCCCCATTCTGCTGGGGACCGATGGGGTACAAAAAATGTCTAAATCTTTGAATAATTACGTGGGCTTGGCAGAAGATGCGGTCAGTATGTACTCCAAGCTGGAAAAAACGCCCGACGCCTTAATCAGTGAGTATTTTGAATTATTAACCGATGTGCCACTTCAGCAATTGCCCGCCAATCCCCGCGATAGTCAAAAACTTCTAGCCCATACCATTGTCAGCCAGTACCATAGCGAAGCTATTGCCACCGAAACCCAGCGATCGCTGGCCGCAATGGTAACCCAGGGAGATATGCGCCAAACCGCCGTTATTCCGGAGTATTCATTGGCTGATGTTACATTCCCGGCAAAACTGTTCTATCTTCTGAGTGCAAGTGGCTTATGTGCATCGAGTAGCGAGGCTCGTCGTCAAATTAAAGGGGGAGCCGTAAAATTAGATGGCTCGAAGATCACCGATGTGGATCAAACCCTGGCCGTACCAGAGGATCTAATCGGTCATGTTTTGCAAGTTGGCAAAAAGAAATTCATCCGCTTTATTCAATAAGCTACTCTTCTATCGGTACATGCGATTGAAGCGCCAGTCAATGCAGGAGGAATCAGCGATATCGGCATCATCAGTTGTTGTCAGCAGAAAAGCACGTTCGCTGGGATAGCAGGGTAAAACATTTGTATTGTTTATTGGGTGTGTTATCCGTAATCTACGTATTTACCCTGATTTGCTGGGGACTGATCTTGAATTATGCTTGTGCGTAGATAATGAGAAGTCTTGTTCTTACTTCGTTTAATATAAAGATTGAACCAAATGATAGGTGGACCTCAACTCGCTAATTTTTTATTAGTGTTAGCGATTTACCCCAGGTAAAGCTGATCTGCCTTATGTTTTTGGTTCTATTTTAGTGCTGGCACTCTGGACCATGAGCCCAAAAGGATGGCAGCTTGTTGATTTAAAGCGAAATTCTCGTAAAAATACGGAGTATTCAAAGTTAGCTAGATAGTCTTAACAGGGAATCCTTGAGTGAAGAGCTGTGGGTCTCATGGAGGTAAAAGGGAAAAGAGACATGACAACAGTAATGGTAGTTGATGACAGCCCCACTATGCGTGCCATGCTGACAGAT
>NZ_JANQOY010000209.1 GCF_028285565.1 Acaryochloris sp. IP29b_bin.148 | reverse complement strand
TAAGCTGATAGACATGGCTGAGGTAAAGCGGTACGACATACTGCAAATATATGCCCCAGCCTTTTCTCATGCCCTATTTCTTCGTCGAACTCACGTTATATCTATTTCGCTAATCGGGGTTCTTTGGGGCGGGTTGCGGGTGAAGCAGCAGGGAGAATTCTATCGCCAGTCTCTTCGGGTAAGTCAGGGGCCAGTTGAGAATTTGCAACTAAGAATAGTTGCTATTGTCTGTGGCATCAGAGATAATATAAGCAGATTTGGCCTCTTATATGACGCGTAAAGAGAAGCTGATACAACGCTTTCTCACCCGCCCCAAAGACTTCACATGGGACGAGTTAGTTACGTTACTGTCCTTTTTTCAATTTTCTGAAGTATCGACGGGAAAAACAGGTGGTTCAAGACGGCGCTTTATTAATGAAGAGGGGCTTGTGATCAGCCTCCATAAACCCCATCCACGCAAAATATTAAAGAAGTACCAGATTGAACAAGTCATGGATATTCTTGATCAGGAGGGGCTGCTATGAAAAATATGATGGAATACCAAGGCTACTTTGGCTCTGTGAATTTCAGTAATGAGGATGAAGTATTTTTTGGCAAGGTTGAGTTTATCCGCAGCTTGATTAGCTATGAGGGCACAGACGTTCAATCTCTTAAATCTGCTTTTCATGAAGCTGTTGATGAATATCTCTCTGATTGTGCTGAAAACAAAATTGAGCCTGAACGTCCCTTCAAAGGCAGCTTCAATATTAGACCTGGGACTCAACTTCATCGGCGGGCTGCGATCGCAGCTCAGCAACGGGGGATCAATCTCAATGCTCTCGTAACTGAAGCGTTAGAAAACTATTTGCAGCCCTCAAAATAGTCTATGGTTGGGGTTTGAAAGAATTTTTGGAGGATAGAAAGTAGCCTTTCTATCTTTTTGGGAAATTAAATCAGGTCCGCGAAAGCAACCCAGATTTACAGCTATCTCATCTAAAGCGGAGTAGGCTCATTGAGGACAACCTGAAATTCCTCTTGTAATTTAGCTTTTAACTGCTGTAAAAACTCATCCCGCTGGCCAAACCTCTCCGTCCGTTTCGGCTTACGATTCTCATCCAACATCCAGCCAAAATCACTACTCAACCGCAACGCCTCCCCCCAATCCGCAATCGAGACAATCAGCTCCTCCGCCGGAGCACAATCCACCTCATACACCCGAAATACATAATTGAAATTATTCTGCTGAGCCGCCGCCACCGTCGAAGATTGCCCATAGGTAGCCGCCAACTTCTCCTGCATTTGCGCCACCAACTCAGGATTTTCAATTTCCGTCAGCACCCGCACACAGAGCGTAATCGCAAAGTAAAACTCCTCCACTGGCACAAACTCTAACCGCATCGCCCTTCCTCTTTCCGTCGTTCAGCAATTCACCCCTCATACTGACAGATTCGGGCGGTAAACTGAAGCTAGTAGTACTCATTGACGGAAATTCTATGACCGGGCATTTATTATTGGTAGACGACGAGCCAGGATTGCGGGAAGCCGTGCAAGCCTACCTCGAAGACAGCGGCTTTACCGTCGATGTTGCCAGTAATGCCAAAGCTGGATGGGACCTATTGCAGCAGCGGATTCCCGATCTCATTATTTCCGACATTATGATGCCGGAAGTCGATGGCTACCAGTTCCTGGCCCAAATGCGGGAAGATCCTCGGTTTATGCGTCTGCCTATTGTATTTTTAACTGCTCGGGGCATGACTAAAGATCGAATAGAAGGCTACAACGCCGGGGTGGACGCTTATCTTTCCAAACCCTTTGATCCAGATGAGCTTGTTGCCATTGTTACTAATCTGCTGACTCGCAAAGAGGCCAAGGACGCCAACGCTACCACCGATATTGCCGATCTAGCCAATCAAGTGGCCGAAATTCGCGCCATCCTGATGAACCGAGCACCCATGCCTACACCAAACACCCCCACAATCAAAATTGATTTTACGCCTCGGGAACAGAGCGTCCTGGATCTGGTGGCGGAAGGGCTGATGAATAAAGAAATTGCCCGTCGGTTAGAAACCAGCGTTCGCAACGTCGAAAAATATGTCAGCCGACTTTTTAGTAAAACAGGCACCAATAGTCGGACAGAACTGGTACGCTTTGCCTTGGAGAACGGTCTGACACAGTAACGTCTTATGAATACGATTTGGCAGACATTGACCTTGCACAACATCCAATCTTTGCAATGGCGACAAGGCAGTCTGTTTTGGCGGCTGCTCGCCTTCCTGCGCCAATGGCGACAGGGCAGTTGGTTGCTGCAATGGCATCAGGAAATTGGCGCGGTCTTGCTAACGGCGGTCTTTGCTCTAGCCCCCTTTGTCCCTAATAGCTTGACGGGATTGTTAGCGGTGGCCTGTGGCGGCTTTTGGTTATTGCTAACCCTTTCTGACGAGCTAAGACCCCATCGGTTTTCACCGATTTATTTATTGGTGTTTCTGTTCTGGGGGGTGTCGGTAATTGCCACTGTTCTCTCTCCCGTCAAGATGGCAGCGGCCTCCGGGCTAGTAAAAATGACCCTGTATGTTTTTGTGTTTGTTCTGGCGGAACGGGTGGTGCGCTCTCCTCGATTGAGATCCTGGCTAATCACCGTCTATCTGCATACGGCCGTGATTGTGTCCATCTATGGGGTGCGGCAAAAATTCTTTGGGGCCGAAGCCTTGGCCACCTGGGTCGATCCCAACTCGACCACGGCGGATGAGGTCAGGGTCTATAGCTACTTGGGCAATCCCAACTTGCTGGCTGCCTATATTCTGCCTGCCATTATTTTCAGTCTCTGCGCTCTGGTGGTTTGGCAGCATTGGGGGGCGAAACTCTTGGCGGCGACAATGCTGATGGTTCACTGTGCTTGCATGTATTGGACGGGCTGCCGAGGGGCTTGGATTGGCTTAGTCCTGGCTATTTTTGTAATGGCGATGATGGCACTGTATTGGTATTTGCCCTACTTACCCCGCTTTTGGCAGATTTGGATTTTCCCCCTGACGATTGGCACAATTGTGGGAGCGGTCGCCTTAGGTATTTTATTCGTTACCCCACTTCGCAACCGGGCCTTGAGTGTCTTTGCAGGACGGGAAGACAGCAGCAATAACTTTCGGATCAATGTTTGGGAAGCAGTGCAGACCATGATCCAAAAGCGCCCCATCCTAGGGATTGGGCCTGGCAATGTGGCCTTTAACCAAATTTATCCCCTGTTTCAAAAGCCCAACTACACGGCCCTCAGTGCCTACTCTATTTATTTAGAAACCTTGGTCGAAACTGGAGCGGTGGGATTTGCCAGTTTGATGTGGCTGATTGCCTTAATCTTCCAGCAAACCTGGGTGCAGTTTCAGAAGCTGCGTCAGCTCCAAAGCCAGGAGGTGTGGTGGTTGGTGGGTGCGATCGCATCCATCATTGGCATGTTGATCCATGGGTTTGTGGACACCGTATGGTATCGCCCAGAAGTGAATACCCTGTGGTGGTTAACGGTGGCCATTATTGCCAGCTATTATCGCCAAACCACTGCCGTGAATACCGCCGGATCCCCCTCTGCGGTGGACTAGACACCCCTTCAGGAGAAACTATTTAGATTTCTAAGGCGTCAGAGACAATACCGATCGGTTGTTGAATCCTTTCTGAACTCCTTGTAAGGCAGTGTTACATATGAAATCTAAAATTAGACTCCTCCCTACAACCTTGGCATCCGTAGTCTTGCTAGGCTCAGGCTTGGGCATTGATGCCGTCCAGGCCCAGTCTAATCGACGACCGCGTTCTTTCCCTGAGGCGGCAGAGCGATGGGGTTATGAGTGCAAGCGTCAACGTAGTGGCTATTTTTGTCAGCAGGATGATGACCGTTTTGATGACGACGACCGATTTGAGGATCGGCGCAGTGATCGATTTCAGTTTAATAAAGGTCGATTGTTTGCAGGTCGAGTCATTCGAACGACGGCGAAGAATCGCGATCGCATCGTGATTCGCAAAAACGATAATCAGGATCTCACCCTCTACATCGATGAAGATATTCGTTCAGATGATACTGGGCGGGTGATTATTCCTCGTGATAGTCGGATTGAAGGTCGTTTGCGCCCCCGCGATGGCGGTATTCAGTACGATGCCAGACGTATTGTTTTGCCCAATGGCCGTCGTTACAATCTGGATGCCTTCTCAGAAATTATTTTCCCGAATCGGAGAGTCGCTTCTCGGCGAACGAGGACCTCTGATGGGGTCAGAGATGTCCTCGCGACTATTTTGGGCGATCGCAGACGCGAAGAAGTCTTTGATCGACAGGATGAAGATTTTCGTACCAGTCGCGATCGCGATTTAGTTGTGGTGTATCCCGAACGCGATCTCGATTTACGGTTGCGTCGAGATCTCAACATTGACTAAACCATACCGCCACTTATTTCAAATGCTCTGACACCTTGGTCAGATGTATAGGAACGCGGGCCTACATTTGCTAGGCCCTTTTTTTGTGTATTCACCCGCTTACTTACCCAGTTGCTGAGAATTTTTTCACGAGTTGGCCGTCAGGACTGCATAATCCATCGAACTTCAACCTATAGACCAGTACAAGGGAATTTCCCTTTCATCTTCTATAGGAATCAGGTCATGTCTGTTCAACCAAAAACGATCCACCCACTGAAATCCATCGCCCTAGGTGGAATGTTGGCCCTGTCTATGGCACCCGCCCTTCATGCGCAAACACGCCTTCAACCCACTCTTAGCCCTCGTCGCCCGTCTCTTCAGAAATTTTCCTGTGGACGCCATCTCAAAACCTTTGTGGTCCGCTCCTTAAACCAACAAAGAGGACGTGGAATTCGCTGCGTTAAACTCACATCGATCCGGCAGGGATCACGACGAATCCCCAAAATTGCCTGGTATGGCGAGGGCAATTGGAATGGTAAAACCTACCGCCATGTGGGGCATGCCTTTGGCCGGGGACGCCTGATGCGGGGCTATGCCTCCGATATCTTTGGCAATGGCGAATCCTTTAAAAATAATTTTCCGGGTAATTTGCGGGTCACCATGATCGCCCCCAATCGCATTCGGGTAACCGGGGCTTGGAATGAAGAATGGATCCAAGTTCGCTCAACCGCCTATCGACCTTTACGCCGAGCCCGCACCTGTGGCAAATTCTTTGATCAATATCGAGTCGCCGATTTGATTTCACCGCCAAGGGGCCGTCATGGTAGGGGATTGCGATGCGTATTACGGGTAGGCCCCAGTGGCACCTATGCCCCCAAACGCTATTTCACGACCTGGTTTGGCAATGGTCAATGGGGTCAATCGATCTACAGTCATTTAGGGACCCGATCTCAACGAGGGGCAGGCGCTAGCGATATTTGTGGCAGCGTTTTTGGCCCCGTCTGTAATTATTTCAACTACGGTTCCTTGAAGATCAAAGCAGCGAGCGGCGGTTTTGATGTCATGGGAGCCTGGCGAGAGAAGTGGCGTTAAGTTGATGTTCTCCGAGTTGCGTAGGTGTTGACTGATCGCGATGGCCTTCGACAGAGCGGAGGCCATCGCATTTCTGATCTCGTTCGCGATATCGCGCAATTGCCACCCGTTAAGATAAGCTAGCAGAAAGCTTTTTAAGTGGGATTGACCGGGCAGCGATGGTTATGGCGCTGAGTGGGATATCAGTCCTATGGATCAATAGGTCTGTGTTCATGAGGGCTGTTGAGAATAGAGCCAATCAGCACAGTTACCCAGCCATTCTCCCAAACCATCCCGAATTTAGCTGATTAATCGGTGTTGTAACTATCGTTCGTGGTATTTATACGGTTCAGCAATGGGTGTTCCTAAGGTTACTGTTATCATCCCTGTCTACAATGATTCACAGCGGTTGAAATTATGTCTACAAGCCCTCAAAAAACAGACCTATTCCCAGTCTCACTACACTGTTATCGTCGTTGATAACAATTCCACTGAAAATCTTAGCGACGTCACGGATGAATTTCCGAATGTCGAATTAGCGTTTGAAGCCCAACCCGGCTCCTATGCTGCTAGAAATAAAGGCATTGCTATATCGGCAAGTGACATTCTTGCCTTTACCGATTCAGACTGTATTCCTAGCATTGAGTGGATTGAAAAGGGCGTTCAGTCCCTCGAATCTGAAGCAGCTGATTTAGTCGGTGGCAAAATTGATTTTTTATTTTCATCCCCCAAATCCTCCGCAGAGCTTTTTGACTCCATTACTGCTTTGCAAGTCAAAAAAAATATCGAGACGAGACAACTCACCGTCACCGCTAATTTATTGGTGTATCGACGTGTTTTTGATGCCTTAGGTCTGTTTGACGCCAGTCTTCAATCAGGCGGCGATTTTCAGTGGACTAAAAAAGCTACGGATGCTGGCTTTAAGCTCGTCTATTCACCGGGGGCAAAGATATCGCATCCGGCCCGCAATCTGACTTCATTAGTGAAAAAAGGCTATCGAGTCGGAACGGGACAGCTCTATATTCAGCTGAGTCAAAACAAAGCCCTCTCGGTCGTTGCCCTGAACTCACTCAAAAAACTTCTACCGCCGAATCCCTATGGGTACTGGCGATTCGTCAACACCAGTGGCAATGATGAAGCCCGCCGTCGATTTATATCCATTTGGGCTATTGCTTGGATGGCGAATGCGGCGTTAAGTCTGGGGTGTTTGAAGAGCATTACCAAAGAGTTGCTGAAATTCAATCAATCACCTGCTGCTTAGCTAACCCTTGGCAGTGGGCCATTGGCAAAGGAATGGCAAGTCTACAGCTTAAAAGAAGCCAAATCATCATTGACAGGTTTTTTCTGCCCATTCTGGGAGGATGGCCGTGAACTGGAGATGGAGGTCGCCTCCGTTCCTATTTTGACCTTCGACACCAAGTCTTGCCAGGACACCTGGGTATTTTGATCGAGGACGGCTAGCAAATCTACAAACGCCTTGATGGTATTGCGAGGGGTACGGAAATAAGCCTCCCCAATATACTCAGAACAGTGAGCCATAAAGGCTTGAATACCTTTGTCTGGCAGGCGTGATTTCTTGGGATTTCCTTCGGCAAACACAAGGCGAATTTTACCGAGCAACACGTACAAATCCTCTGGACTCAGATTGGCTAAGCGTAAAACAGGGCCGCTGTAATCCACCAAACCATTACTGGCGAAACTATTTTCCGCTAAGCGCGTTTGGAGGGCCGGATAGCTATATAGCCCCCGCCGCGTATCCATCAGGAAATCGGGTGTACCGCCAAACATAAACCCTAAATGACCGGCTGTGCCCTGTAAACAGTCATTGAGGATGCGCAGGATCTGTTCGTAATTACTTTTACGAGCCTGGGTATTGGAGAGCTTGTATAGGTTTACGAGTTCGTCCAAACAAATCAAAAAGCCGTCGTATCCTGCCAATTTCACCAACTGAGCGAATAGCTTCAGCTGATCATAGACATTGGTATCATCAACGATGGTTCGGACTCCTAAGGCCGATCGCGCTTCAGTTTTGGTCGAAAATTCTCCTCGGAGCCAACGGACGGCATTGGCTTTCAAGGTATCATCACCGCTGTCGTGGCCTCGCCAGTAGGCAGCAATCACCTCAGCAAAGTCATAGCCACCCACAAATTCTGATAGATGCGCTAATCGTTCACGAATAATGTCTTCAGGGTTGAGGTTGCGATCGCGCCCCTCCGTCATCGCCGAGGTCACAAATCGTTCCACCACACTCGGTAAGGCCCCGCCATCCGGCTTAGTGCGCGTCGACAGATTGGCCATTAATTCCGTATACAGCGACCGGGCTTGCCCACTAGAAGCATGCAGACGCCGATCCGGGGTCAGATCGGCATGGGCCGTCACCAGCTTTTTTTCTAGGGCAATAGTGCGAGTCAAATTTAAGAAAAAGGTTTTACCAGAGCCATACTCACCGATAATAAAACGAACGGCTGCCCCGCCTGCGGCAATGCGCTCCACATCCCGCAAAACGGCTTTAATCTCTTCTGCTCGTCCCACTTGAATTAAATGCTGACCTTTGCGAGGCACGACACCTGCTTGCAAGGCCTGAATTACTGCATCCCGATCTTTGGGTTTAATTTTGGCCGCGGCCATGCCCATCACTCCTCAAGTCCGTTTTAGTTGCTTGACCTTAGCTGCCTGAACAGCGGTATCACCCCCGAAAATCCCTGTGAGGCTGCTCTAGCTTGGCAACAGTTTAGACTGAGGAACGAAGAATGCCAATGGGGCACAATCAGATAGGCCCGTCTTTTGGCCTCCACTGCTGTTGTCCTAGCGGTTCGACCGATTCAGAGACGGCCTAGAGTGTGACCGTGCCCACCTGCATCACTTGCACCGTTTCACCGGCCTCAAGGGCAGGATGATCAAGGGGTAACACCGCTAGCCCATTCGTTTGGGCTAAATTGATCAAGTTGCCAGAGCTATGACTGCCGCCTGCGATCGCAAATTCGTAGCGTCCGGCCTTCAGACTTAATTGTCCCCATAAATAAGTCTCTCGTGAGCCGCCTGCGGGTAAGGGATGTTGAGTCCTGGCTTCCACAAAGGTGGGTCCCCAAGGAGATCGCTGCCCCGATAACTTCCGCAGGGCTGGCTGCACAAATCGCCAAAAGCTAACCAGTGCCGAGACCGGATTGCCGGGCAGACCAAAATACAGCACTGGCTGAGGGGTGTTTTGGGGAGGGAACGTCGCTACAGTTAAGGGTTTACCGGGTTTTACTGCCACAGAGCGCACATGCAGTTCGGCCTTTAATTCTGCTAAAACCTGATCCACATAGTCGTAATCCCCCACGGAAACACCGCCTGAGGAAATCACCATATCAGCGCTGCGAATAGCCTCTGCGATCGCAGCCCTTAAATCAGCCTGTTGATCGCCCACAGGATCCAATAGCCGCACCTCGGCACCTGTGGCCTCAACTAAGGCCGCGAGAGCATACCGATTAGAATCGACAATTTGCCCCGGTTGTAAGGGTTGATCGGGCGCAATCAATTCATTACCCGTGGAGAGAATGGCCACCTTGGGACGGCGGTACACCGGAATCTCCGAGCATTGTACCGTTGCCAAAATCGCAATATCGGGGGGTGTCAGGACCATCCCCTGTGCCAAAACGGGGGTGCCAGCCTGATAATACGCCCCTTTCGGTCGCACAAACGCTCCGGATTGGGGACAGGTAAGAATCTGGACGCGATCTCCGAGTCGTTGCGTCTGTTCCTGCATCACCACCGTGTCAGCCCCTTCAGGCAGCATTGCGCCTGTAAAAATACGTGCGGCTTGTCCAGCGGTCAGCTCTCTCTGAGGACAGGTCCCCGCAGGGATTTCGGCCACAATATCCAAGGTGATTGGCTGATCGGGATGGCATCCCTTTAGATCCTGATAGCGAACCGCATAACCATCCATCGCGGAGTTATCCCAATAGGGAAAATCTAGAGAGCTGACGATGTCCTGGGCTAGGATCCGCTGTTGAGCGTGGAGAAGGGAAGTCACTTCTGGGTCAATCAGAGGTTGGACAACCCCGAGAATCATGGATTCAGCTTGGTGGGCACTTAGCATGGATGGCGTAATGGAGGATTGAAGCTATGCTAACGCGGGATTGTTGCCCACCCAAAATTGTGACTTACTGTTACATCCCTCTAACCTCTTATCAAAGGTCAGACTTGGGCTTTGGCCTGATTTTTAGGCTAGGGGCCAGCTACAAATCCTGAAAGGGGCTTATCAGCAACGGTCCATCTTGTGCAAAGATTAATAGAGGCTATTGGGTATTGCTCAATCACATGAGCCCCAGCCTTGGTATGCCCCTGTTGAGATTAATTGGCTAAGTTATGCAAGTAGGTGATCAAGTCCGTGTCAAAGAATCAGTAATTTGCCATCATCATCCCGAACACCGAAACCAACCCTTTGATATAAAAGGGTTAGAAGGCGAACTGATTCAGGTGATCCAGGACTGGCAAGGGCGAGAAGTGAGCGCCAATTATCCCTACCTGGTCAAGTTTAATAAAAGATTTCGAGCCCACCTGGGCGAGCATGAGCTAGAGGCGATCTAAACGAGTTCCTCTAGCTAGCCAGAGATAGGCGCGGCTAGCGAATTAACGCCTGTAAGGTTGCCAGCAAGCTAGACTCTTCGTAAGGTTTGGTCAAATAGGCATTAGCGCCCAAAGTATTCGCCAAATGCTGATGCTGATCGCTGCTGCAGGTGCTAAGCATCACCACAGGGATATTGGCAATGGCGGGCTGGCGACAACGATATTCTAGGAATTCAAATCCATTCATATTCGGCATTTCGACATCACATAACACCAGATGGATCTCAGGATGTTGTTCGAGCTGTTGAATGGCTAGCGTACCATCAGCCGCCTCTAAGATTTGATACCCTGCAGACTTCAACGCCATACTCACCGTCATTCTGACGGTTTTTGAATCATCGACCACCAGAATCGTCGTTTGCGATCGCGGCCTTTTAACGGGCTTGGCAGGACGAGAGGGGCGAGATGGACGAGAGGATGGGGTTGGCTTGGGCAGTTGTGCCGTTTTTGGCATCGGTAGAGGACTTAAATCCAAGGTGTCATTGAGTAAGGTTGTAATATCAATCACGCCATAGAAATCCCCTTGTCCTAACACCGTTTCACCACAGAAATAAGGACAACTCTGCTGTGATTTGTCTGGAATATGTAACGTTAATTCCGGTTCCGTCACTAAGCGGGCAATATCAACCTCCAACGCTAGGGTTTGTCCCCCTTGCTGCGCAATAATCAGGGGTGAGGTGCCAAATGCCAGTGAACCAGCGGTCCCCTCAGGTGTTGGAGCAGCCGTAAGGCAAGGCCAGTCGGCCTCGCCCTGATTGAGTAACGCCCCTAAGGAATGAATGGGAATAAACTGTTGTTGCCAACTCAAACAGCGCTGGTGCTCATTCCCCATCATCTGCTCAGCTCTGGGGATTAGGATTTCAATCACTGCTTCAGAAGGAATCGTAAAGAACAGTTTTTCTTGCTGCCACACAAACAGCAAGCTCGTATTGAGCGTCACCTCATCAGAGGACGATAAGGATTCGGCAGTTGGAATTTCAGCAACACCAACCCTAGGATGTTCGGAAGGGATAGATTGAGCGTCCTTGGTGGATTGAGAAGCAGGAGGGGTCTGCAGCGCTTGTAAAGCGGTTTTATAAGCGGCCTGGAAACCCGCGAGAGAGAGCTGGCCAATGGATATGGAGGCTTGAGGATTACTCTCCAGCATCTCCAGGGTGGATTGGGCAATCGCGATGAATTCACTCAGTTCAAGGACCTCTCCCCAGCCTAAAAGGGCTTCTGTATGACCTTTCAATTCATCGGTTAAGTCATAGACCTGGGGATTGATCAGGACTTGATCCAGCTGCTCCAAAATTTCAGCCACGTCAGTGGTCAACATTAAAGCGGTGACATCATGGCCAGCCTCAGGTGCATCCGTTGAGGTGAAGGACTCCTCAGGCTCCTCCGACTCCTCAGGCTCCTCTGGCAGCGCGTCCTTCGGCGCCAGAGGCTCTGGGTTCGTTGAGCCTGGGATATAGTCGACTAGCGCCGTTTGCATATCTTTATAGGCTTGTTTGATCGCGTCAGTCTCATCCGGCGTCGCCGCTAAGGGATCTTGCTGAAATCGAAACATTAGCTCTTCAAAGGCCTGGGCAGCATCCGATAGTAAAGGGAGACTGAGAGATTGGGCGCCATCATGCAACGTTTGAGTCATGTCCAGTAAAAAAGCGGTGGCCTGTTTGCTGGGAATTTGCAGTACTTCTTGCAATGTCGTATCAATCTGCAGTAAAAGTTCTAAGGCTTCTTGAAAATAGAGTTGATAGGCAGGATCGCGCAGTGGCGTATCATTGGCCATCGCTGGCTTCCTTGTATTGGTCATGAATTTACATGCAGAATAGCAGTATCCTGAAAAATAATTAAGACAAGTTGACAATCGTAGGATTCAGCAGAACGCTTGTCTTACGCAGACTGATTGTCTTCCAGAAGGGAGTCAACAGAAGTGGGAGCCATTAACTGTTGGACTGTTTCTGCGATCTGGGAGGACTGCTCAGTCGCATTCAATGTCGTACTGGCGAGATGCTCTAAGCTTTTATGTCCTAATACCGATAGCTCAACCTGGTTGGTGGTGACTTCAGATACTTGTTGTATAAGATCGAAGACCCGCTGTTGCAGGCTATTAAGGGCCTCAAGCTTGACCTGAGTGGTGTCTAGTAACTGTACATCCGCAACCAGCGTATTTTTTTCCGTCGCTATACCAGTTGTTGGGACGGTTGCTTGGATATGGTTGATCAAGGGCTTCACATCGGTGAGGGTGGCATCCAGCTGTCGAGATAACCCATGTACCTTCTCAGCAATCTCGGCAAAGGATTGCCCCGCCGACCCTGCACGAGCCGCTTCCAAGGCGGCATTCATCGCTTGTAACTGCACTTGAGACACCACATGCCCCATCAAGTTAATTAATTCACCCAGTTGTTCGGTGGGCTGCTGTGAGGTGGGCATGGGCAGATCGGCTGTCTCCATGAGGCCACTGAGGCCTTTAATGTGATTGACCGTATTGGCAATGGCCGTCTGGCTTTCTTGGGTCACAATTTGTGACTGTTGTTGCGTTTGGGATATTTCGTTCAGAATCAAATGAATCTGATCCGCCATTTCGGCAATCTCATGCATCTGATCTTGAGTATGAGTAATGGCTGTATTCGCGTCTGTGCCGAAAAGCTCAACGACCCCATTACTCTCGGCTGACAGTTGTGAAAGACGCTGTTGCAGAATTTCATAGTCTTGACTAGCTTGATGAGACTGTGCGATCGCAGTTTGAGTTGCGTCTTCAACCTGGACGAGTAATCGTGAATGCTCAAGGGCAAAACCCACTTGAGAGGCCACTTGAGCAAAGAAATTGATCTCTCCTTCTTGCCATACCCGAGGCTGGGAACATTGATGGGCAATCAATAAACCAAAGAGTTTCTGTTCTCGGAGAATCGGCACCACCAGATTTGCCTTGACTTGAAACGGTTCCAGTTGAGCCAAATGACAATCCGTGAGGCCCGCTTCATAGACATTATCAATGGCCTGTATGCGGCCTGCCCGGTATTTGTCTACATACTGTTCAGCAAAACAAGGATCTCGAATCTCAGACCATAAAGACTTGGGTAGTCCTGGAATGACCGATTCAGCGACGATCGTGCCATACCAATTTTCATCGAATCCATAGACAATTACGCGGTCTGCCCTCAGGATTTTGCGCGCTTCAACAACGGTGGTGTTGAGGACATCCTCCTCATTCAACGAGGTGCGAATCTTATTCGTAATATGCTTGAGCATTTGGAGTTGCTCAATCTCAGTATCCTGCTGTTTTAAGACGCTAGGAATATAGTCTTCAAGGGTGCGAATATTCCGCTCCAGCAAAGTCAAAGCATCGGGTATCGCTTCCTCTTTTTGCCCTATCCCTGGCCGGATTTTATGCAACATATGGCTAGAGACTTGGGCAGCTCTGAGCACAGGGTCTGTGGCTCGGTGAGCTAGCCAAGTCGCGATCACACCGGCCAAAATAGCAGTAATTCCCGTGCCAATAAGCAGTGTGGGAAGTTGTTGCTGAATGGATTGTTCCGTTGCTCCCAGCTCCTGCACCCCCGACTGACGCGTTTGCGTCAGTTGCTGTTGGACGGATTGTCCACTAAAGTAGGTCACCGTGCCCACCGCTAAAACCGGCAACATACTGACAGCCAGAGCCCAAGACATCACCTTAGCCTTAAAAGCACTTCTATAGGGCTGAGTGAGAAGTGGGGGGCTCACCGAGGAATCCCAGCGATTTCGCGTCGTTGAAGGAGGGATACTCGGCAACTCGGTTGCTTGTATTGTTTGAGGGGCTGAGGGATCGATATCGGGTGTTGCTATCTCTTCTTCTGTTGGAGGTTCTGAAGGATCGATATCTAGTGTCGCTATCTCTTCTAAAGAATGAGATAGACCGTTAGAGTGGGAAGGCGATTCCTCTGTTGGAGTTATGCCGTTCCCAGAAAAAGTGATTGTATTGTTTTCCTCGACTTCTCCCAAAAAAGCTGCATTGTCAATGGAGATCGGCCGGTCCTCTTTTTGGGGTGGATTGTCTGGGCCAGCACCATTGATTTCGAAGGGGGAAGGAGAATGTGTCATCACTGAAAAGCCTCATTTTTATGTAAGTCAAGACTCGACAAATAGAGAAAGCGTTCAAAGGTTGGGTTTAAAGTTTTATTGAAACAAGATTGCGATAGTTGATTGAATTAAGCAAAGTATTTGAGTCGAGATGTTCCCTTGTTGTGATTTTCCAATGTTGAGAGAGAATATGCAATGGTGAGATACTGATTTTAAAAATCTGAGTATAGGATAGCTTCAAACCTATGTTCTGAATTGCCTTTATTTGCAGTAAACCGTATAACCCAATTTGCACAGATCGTATGTGGTGTCTGAATTGTGGATCAATCGGGCCCAACACTATCCGCATCCTCATCAACGATAAAACTTAAGCGGTGAAGTAAAGATACAAATCCTAATCGCCACCATCCATACACACCACGATCTACTCCTTGACGGTTGAGGGGATCAGCAAAACAAGCAGGTAAATGACCAATCGGCGCATTGAGTGCAAATCTTAACTGTTCATAGGGTTGCCATTGTTCATCCATAAACCAACCGACTTGCTTTCCAAAGGTTTGCCAAACTGCGTAATCCAGTTTTTGTCCCCCTCCTAATCGTTGATAGATTTGCTTCTGAGCCGAAAATCCAAAATGACCGCCACTAAATTCTGTCCATAGTAAATCGAGCGTTTTTAAGTCTTGTAGAGGACAGTTTTGAACAGCTTGAATGTTTAATGCCCCTTGTTCCTCCATACCCGTAATTTTTAGCAGCAGATTCCAGGTTTCTTGATCGGCTGTTGCATAGTTCTGTTGAGATAATAATTCTTTTAAATAGGTGTAGTTTGCCCCTACTTCACTCTTTAAGACGATAGTGGTTAAGGTCGTCATTGCAGGTTGAAAGGGCGATAATACAGGTTGAATATGGGGCAAAAGAGGGCTAGATTGGCTTGCATTAGGACTCAATGCTTGCCAAACCTCGGTGGCAGATTGATAGCGTTGGCGAACATCAGGCTGCAGCAAATTATCAAAGATTTGGGTTAATTCAGGGCCGATACTGACCTGGAGACGATGCCAAACTTGATGCCGTTGTTGTGGATTCTCAAAGGGATCAGCGTCTTCTTGGGTCAGATATCCCGTCAGCAAACGCATGCCGGTCACCGCTAAACTATGCAGATCGCTTGCGGCCTCAACTTGCCCCTGAAGTTGTTCTGGAGCAGCGTAGCCTGGGGTGCCTGTGATGGGTCGAAATTGTCCTTCTAACTGTAAAGAGCCGCCAAAGTCGATCAGCACCAAGGAGCCGTTAGCTTGACGCAGAATATTGCCGGGTTTGATATCTCGGTGAACAACTTGCTGGTCATGAATAAATTGCAAGATGGGCAGTAGTTCTGTAAACAGTTGCTGAACCTGTTGCTCATTAAAAGGGCCAGTTTGCATGGCTTCTTGAAACAGGTCTTGCCCCTCAATAAATTCTTGGATGAGATACAGTCGACCTTCCTCCTCCAGAAAAGCTAGAAGTGAAGGAATTTGGGGATGATGGCCCAGTTCTTTTAAAATCGAGGCTTCCTGCCGGAATAAAGCAACCGATTTCTCGACACGACTCGCATCAGTGGGAGGTGGAATAAACTGTTTGATTACGCAGGGAGCCTGCAAGCATTGCTCATCCACTGCCGCAAAGGTACAGGAAAACCCCCCGACGCCGAGGGAACGAATCGCCCGATACCGTCCACTTAACAACAAGGATGACCCACAACGCTGGCAGGTTTCGCTATCACCTGGATTTGAATGCAAACAATCAGGGTTAAGACACTGAGACATGTCCCAAGGAATAACGGTATGTTTTTCAGAGGCTTCGTTTAAAGGGCTTTGGGAGGGCTGCATGGAGGGTTGCTGGGCATGGGACAGGGTAACCAGAAGGCTTAAATGAATTTTAATGCCTACTGGCCATTCCTTTCTGCGTATATAAACTGTTAAAGCATCATTATCCTTTTGGCAATAGATAATGATGTTTTAACGATGGTGAGGTACCCTAGCGCATTTTTGTCTGTCGGTCACCCTAGTATTGGTTCTCAACGCTATGTCGTTGCCAAGCTGTCAGAGTTCATGCCCTTACAGGATTTGAGGTTTTAAGCCACTATGACGGAGCAAGGCATCGGTACTCGGTTCTCGCCCTCGGAAGGATTTGAAGACCTCCATGGGATGTTGACTGCCGCCTAATGCTAGGACAGTGTCGCGAAAACGACGACCCGTCTCTCGGATAGCGGCATCATTCTCTAATCCCGCTTCTTCAAAGGCAGAAAAGGCATCGGCACTCAGCACTTCAGCCCATTTGTAGCTGTAATATCCAGCGGAATACCCTCCAGCAAATATATGACCGAAGGAACAGAGGAAAGAATCTTCGGGGAGAGGCGGTAGGACTGTAGTGGTTTTGGCAATGCGATCGCGCACCTGTTTCACTTGCTCAGAACCACCCGGCTCATAGTTATGGTGTAGTTCCATGTCCACCATGCCAAAGTGGAGCTGCCGCAGCATGGCACTGCCGCTCATATAGGTACGAGCTGCCAATAGCTTTTGGTAATACTCTTCCGGCAATGACTCGCCCGTCTCATAGTGCT
This sequence comes from Acaryochloris sp. IP29b_bin.148, assembly GCF_028285565.1. Lineage (GTDB taxonomy): Bacteria > Cyanobacteriota > Cyanobacteriia > Thermosynechococcales > Thermosynechococcaceae > Acaryochloris. Next base: position 5,192 of record NZ_JANQOY010000209.1, on the reverse strand, counting down.
TGGCCATCCCCATCAGGGTTTGGCGGTCGTAGCACCAATTTTCCATAAACTGACTAGGCAGTTCGACGGCATCCCATTCCACATTGTTGATGCCTGCTGCTCCGGCATAATCCACCTGGGTGAGCATATGCTGTAACCCATGGCCAAACTCATGGAAGAGGGTTTCCACCTCTCGGAAGGTCATTAAACTGGGTTTGCCATCGACCGGGGGGGTTTGATTACAAATCAGGTAGGCGACGGGTAAGCGAGTCTTGACCGTATCGCCCCGATGGAACTTGGCCCGCCCCAAACATTCATCCATCCAGGCCCCGCCCCGCTTCTCTGCGGGTCGGGAGTAGGGATCCAAATAGAAGTGGGCGATAGGCTCTCCCTGTTCATTGGCCACTTGAAAATAGCGCACATCTTCCTGCCAAACCGGCGCTTGGCCATCGGCGGCGGTCACCATCACCCCAAATAGACGATTGATCAGATTAAACAAGCCGTCTAAGACCTGGGGCAGGGGGAAATAGGGGCGCAGTTGCTCATCAGTAATATCAAACTTGGCTTCCCGCTGGCGTTCGGCCCAGAAACTGACATCCCAGTGTTTCAGATCGCTGTCTTCCTCAGATTCTTGTTCCTGGGCAAAGGTTTTCAGGGTGTCGAGTTCTGCAGTGGCTTGATCAAAACTGGCCTGTCGAAGCTGCTCCTGTAGGGTTTCAACGGCAGACACTGTGGGGGCCATTTTGCTGGCGAGACTTGCTTCCGCATAGGTTGTAAAGCCTAGCAGCTTGGCTTCTTCTTTCCGCAATTCCAGAATCCGGTCAATAATGTCGGTGTTATCAAATTCCCCTTCAGATGCCCGACTAATATAGGCGCGATAGAGCTTTTCCCGTAAGTCACGGCGCTGGCTATGCTGCATAAACGGACCAAAACAGGGAATATCGAGGGTCATCAACCAGGGACCATGCTCGGGTGTGGAATCTTTCTCCCCCACGGATCGGGCTGCCTGGGCTGCCAGACTTAATAGACTTGGTGGCAAGCCTGCGACTTCCTTGGGATTGGTCAACAAGATATTAAAGGCCTTGGTGGCATCTAAGACATGATTGGAAAACTGAGTCGAGAGATTCGCTAGCTCTAGCTGAATCTGATTAAATCGCTCTTTGGCCTCTCCAGTGAGGCCCACCCCTGACAGCTCTGCATCTCGAATAGCACTCTCCACGATCCGCTGCTGAGCGGGATCAAGCTGAGACCAGTCTGGACTCTGTTGAAGTTGCTTATATGCCTCGTAAATGGGACGACTCTGACTCAAGCGGTTAATAAATTCCACCACCTTAGGTTGGCCTGCTTCATAGGCTTCCCGTAATTCTGGAGAATTCTTGACCCCCATCAAATGCCCGATAATACCCCAGCTCCAGCTCAAGCGGTCTCCGAGCTGTTCTAAAGGCTCTACCAAGCCCGTCCAAGTGGGTTGGACCTCTGCTTCTAGGGTTTGTAAGTCCTGCTCTAGCTCCGTTAACAACTGGGTGATGGCAGGCAGCACGTGCTCTGCCTCAATTTGGTCAAAAGGGGGTAAGCCTTCACAGAGGAGGAGGGGATTATTCTGGGCGGCGATGGGGGTGTCGTTGCTCATAATGTTCTGTCGTTTGATCAAAAAACTCTACGTCAATCCCATGCATTGCGAATGAGGGATGGATCTCCAGCAATGGAGCGGTCCATTTCTACATTGTAGGGAACCGAGTTAAGTCTGCGGGGTGGGATTACCGTCTATGGTTTGGTCCAATAAATCTAGACCTTCTTCGACGCTATTAATCCGACAGAGGCGATCTCGTAATTCAGCCGCACCGACAAACCCTTTGACATACCAAGTCATATGCTTACGGGCTTGATGAATCCCTTTGATGCCCTTGTACTCCCACAGCCCTTGCAAATGCTCCCGTGCACATTGCAAGCGTTCAACGATGGTGGGTGGAGCCTTTTGCTGTCCAGTTTTGAGGAAATAATCAATTTCTCCCACCAAATAGGGATAGCCCAACGTCCCGCGCGAGCACATCACCCCATCTGCTCCGGTCATTTCTAAACAGGCCATTGCTGATTCCACGGAGACAATATCGCCATTGGCAATGACTGGAATGGAGAGCTGTTCTTTGACCTGCTTGATCCAATGCCACTGGGCGGGACCATTGTAACCCTGGGCTCGTGTGCGTCCATGCACTGTAATCATTTTTGCCCCTGCATCCTGCATCCGTTGAGCGAACTCCAAAATATTAATTTCGTCCTCTTTCCAGCCAATGCGGGTCTTGACTGTCACAGGCACCTCAACTGCCGCCACCACTGCTCGGACGATGGCTTCTGCCGTCTCTGGATCCCGCAGTAGCGAAGATCCGCCTCCTTTTTTGGTGATCTTATTCACGGGACAACCCATGTTTAAATCAATGGTATCTGCCCCTTCCTGGACGGCCATTTGGGCGGCTTCTGCTAGAAAATGGGGCCGACAGTCAAACAGCTGCACACTAATCGGCTGCTCATCCAAATCCACGTCCATGACTTTGGAGAGTTCACGGGCATGGCAGACCTGGCTGGCATGGACCATTTCGGTGTAGAGCATTGATTCAGGCGCGTATCGTCGAACCAATCGACGAAAGACTAAATCCGTGACGCCAGATAAAGGCGATTGCAGCACCCGACTGTTAACCATAAAAGGACCGATCTGAAGCGGGGTGGATAGTGCAGTCCTGAGTTTGGCTGAGTTAATGGGGGTCGCAGACATTATGAATGCTGGGAAGTGACATTGGCGTTGAGCGGCTGGCTGTGTTCGTAATGCTGCATGACTTGAAGGTACGTTGTTAGCCAAAGATTCAGGTGAGATCTAGTGGGTGGAGGAGAGATGCGATCTATCTTCCCCAAAAATATTTCCTCTACCTAGAGTCTAATGACCTGCATTACCCATTCACTAGAAACGCCCTACGGGCACAGAATAAGAATCTTCTAGAATTGGCGTAAAAATCGCAAATCGCTAGTGTACAACCGCCGAATATCGTCAATTTGGTGAAGGACCATCGCAAATCGCTCCACCCCAAAGCCTGCAGCGAACCCAGTATAGACCTCAGGATCGTAGCCCACATTTTTGAGCACATTGGGATCAACCATGCCGCAACCTAAGACCTCAAGCCAGCGGCCCTTCCACTGCACATCCACCTCCGCAGAGGGCTCAGTAAAGGGGAAATAACTCGCTCGAAACCGAATCGGCACATCCCCAAACATCTGTTCTATAAAGACTTTGATCGTGCCTTTAAGATCCGTAAAGGTTAGCCCCTTATCCACCGCTAAAATCTCTATTTGATGGAAGACAGCCGCATGAGTAGCATCTTCCGTATCCCGACGATAACAGCGCCCCGGAGCCGCAATCCGAATCGGTGGTTCATGGTCTTCCATATAGTGAATCTGAACTGCAGACGTATGGGTGCGCAGCAGATTGCCATCCGGGAGATAAAACGTATCCTGCATATCCCGAGCCGGGTGATCGGGCGGAGTATTTAAGGCTTCAAAGTTATAGTAGTCCGTTTCCATCTCGGGACCTTGGGCAATGGTGTACCCTAAGCCCACAAAAATATCTAGCGCTTTGTCAATGGTGCTATTCAGGGGGTGAATATGCCCTTGGGGAACGTAGGTTCCAGGCATGGTCACATCTAAAGTCTCTGCGGCCAGTTGAGCTGCAATCGCCGCCTGGTTTAGATCTGATTTTTTCTGCTCCAGCCCCTGCTGCAACGCTTCCTTGACCTGATTGGCTAATCCCCCAATCCTGGGCCGTTCAGAGGCATCTAGCTTGCCCATCCCTTTCAGGATTTGAGAAAGCTGACCTTTCTTGCCCAGATAGCTAACCCGAAGCGTTTCTAGATTTCCGAGGGTGTCAGAGGAGGTAATTGCAGCTTCTGCCTCTTGCCGAAGTTGCTGCAACTGGGTTTCCAGATCACTGGTCATGACGTTTCATTGAAATAGTAGTGCTGACTTAAAGTTGCCATCAGCATGGATAGAGGAGTTAGAAGCCTAGTGCTTGGAGCAGTTTACGCTTCTTCCTTTTCAGCCTCTGCGACTAAGGTCGGCGTCATTTCTTCGCCCACACCTGCACTCAAAGCTGCAGCAGGAGATTGACGCGCTGCTGCTTCCAGATAAACACCGGTATGAATGGGGGGCACCACCTTCATTTGGTGGGTTGTGCTGTAGTAGCGGTGGGTCTGCATCAGATTGCCTCGCTCACGTACATCCTCATTGGCGATCTTTTTGCGTAGCTTAACAATGGCGTCCATCACTGCTTCTGGACGAGGGGGGCAGCCTGGCAAGTAGACGTCCACAGGAATCAGTTTGTCGACCCCACGGACAGCCGTTGTAGAGTCACTACTGAACATCCCACCTGTGATGGTGCATGCGCCCATGGCAATCACATATTTGGGGTCCGGCATTTGTTCGTAAAGTCGCACTAGCGCAGGTGCCATCTTCATGGTTACGGTTCCAGCCGTAATGATTAGGTCAGCCTGCCGGGGACTAGAACGAGGCACCAGACCAAAGCGATCAAAATCGAATCGAGAGCCAATCATGGCTGCGATTTCAATAAAGCAGCAAGCAGTTCCATACATTAAGGGCCAAAGGCTAGAGAGTCTTGCCCAATCGTAGAGATCACTCATGGAAGACAAAATCACGTTCTCAGACAGCTCTTGGGGAATCTGAGATTGAGAAATCGGATTGATAATCTGTTGGTCCTGCATTGCAGAAGGTGCCCTAATGTTTTCTAGAGAAATATATATTGAAATGCTGACTGCTCATCACTGAGTAGCACTAATTGAGGAAAATTAAGCCTTGCCAGAGAGAAACTCTTGCTTGGGTTTCCCCGCTTATTAATGTAACAACAGTTTTGCGCTGATTTCTACAAACTTTACGCAGATCCTGGTGTTCCTTAACGAGTTATCAAAATGAGTTAACAGAAGTTCCCGGTGCTCTAATCAAGCTCTATTCAGAGATTGCACGAGTTTCTAGTAGTGCCCGTACGATCTCTGAGGTCTCACGCCTCAGGGCATCCCAGCTATTTGGGAGAAGCCGTGAGGTGCTTAAGCTAACTAAAAATACCCCCAAGGGAATTCGAATCCCTGTCGCCTCCGTGAAAGGGAGGTGTCCTAGGCCTCTAGACGATGGGGGCTAGAGTGCATTTTGACGTCTTCTAA